>CAMCLJ010000003.1 GCA_945875745.1 Chlamydia trachomatis | reverse complement strand
ATTCCAAATACAGCGCCCGAATAGATGTAAAAAACAGGGATCGATCGACTATAGCTTGTACAAAAAGGAGCGATGGCAATTACGACAATTAAGGATAAACTTGGCATAAGGGCTTTATAGAAGAGATAGGAAAGGACTTCATTTTTTTCTTTTTTTGAAAGAATACCTTTGCCGGTCGCTTCTTTAATCAGTCCTGATAGTTTTCTATTCTCGATGGGGGTCATTCCCTTTCTTGTAAGATGAGTATCTGCCCAAATCAGCTGATTGAGTAGGCATCGCTCATATGATTCTGCTTTGGTGATCGAACCATCTTTATTTCTAACTAAATGGTCAGCAAAAGCAGCTACTGGTTTTTTTGGGTCCGCATTTAGAGTTTTAATTCTCCAGATGTCGTTGAATGAGCGGATCCAGTATACATCACAAAATTGATTGGTGGTTTTATCATGCCGTTGATAAACGAGTTTGGAATGGTCTGACAGGTGCAAAACGTGAAAAGGGACTTTCTTCGTATTCCGATTTTCATGCCTCTGGTTATCAAAAGCTTCGAGAGAATTGACAGCAAGGGGGTAGAGGGTCTCCATTGAATACCAGTTAAATAAGGAGCAGATAAATCCAAGGAATAGAAAAGGTCTCAGAATCGTTTTCAGTTTTAGCCCTGACGCTTGTAGAGCAACAAGTTCTCTTGAGCTATTTAAGCTGCAAAGTACTTTTGTTGAGGAAATGAGAAGAGCCAAAGGGAGCAGCAAATTGCTTCTTTTGATGAACTGGCAGCTATAGTATGAAAATAGCTGGATCAAATCAAAATGCTCTTTTCGATGAAAATCTTGTGCGTGAGTCGCATAGTCGATTACGCAGTACAGGAAAAAAAATGCACATAAAAAGAACGAAAACATTTTTATCAGATCTTTTAATATGTATTTTCCCCATAGAGATTTTAGGATTATCACTCTATCCCCCTAGCCACTTGCCGCATGTTGCGGATGCAGAAGCATAATATAATTGGGTGGGGAACTAAATAGGCGATGCAAGCAATTAAAGGGGAGTGTTTTAAAGATTTAGTCATTACAAAACTGATCATAAAAAAAGAGGCCAGAAGGCAAGCGTGGATGATCCCTTTTTTTCTGTTATATCTTCCTATCTCAAGCCCGTAACAGACTCCGATCATTGTAAAGGTAAATCCGGCAAGGCCTAGGGTAATCCTTTTTGCAATTTCGATGGCTGATGATGTTAGAAAAGATTGGCTTGCCTTTTTCTCCATGAATTGTTTAGCAATGAGGAGTTTCAAAGGGAGAAAGTCGGATCCTTTAAGCCAGTCAGCCGTTTGCATATGCTGTGAGAGGTTAGCCGATTGGGTATTCATGATTTTTTGGTTTTCAATAAGAAGATGGTCATATAGGTCTTCTTGTTTTGGACTAAAACTAGAAATAAAGGCAACGTCTTTACCATGTAGTAGCTCTCCTTTAATCGAAAGAGTTTTTGCGGTCATGATACCTAGTCTATCATTGGCGCTATTTTTAGAAATAAGGATGACTTCTTTAGCTATTTTGCCGTCTTGAAAGCTTTTCATATCGGTATAAGTGCCTCGCAGTTTCATCACAGTGTCTTTTTGCATGATGACGAGCGGATTTTTTCCAATCAGTTCATAGACTAGTTGCTTTGATAAGCTTTTAGAGTATGGGGCTATTTCTGAGGTAATCGTAAAATTCATAAATCCTATTAGTGCTCCGGCGAGCATTAAAGGATATGCTAGAGGAGTAAGTCCGAAACCAGAGGCCCTAAGAGCCGTTAGTTCGTGTGTATGGCTGAGTTTTTGAAGTAAGAGTATGGAGGATATTAGGCAAGAGACTGGAACGGCAAGTGGCAAGATGTAGGGAATTTGATATAATGTAAATAAGCCAACAGATCGCAGAGATGTCGTACTAGCTGCGAATTTGGCAATTTCTTGGAATCTGGTAACTAATAGAACGGATATAAATCCAAGAACGCAAAGGAAGAAAACTTGGAAATAATTTCTAAGTAAGTATCGCCATATCAGTGGCATATTAAAACCTGTCTGTCTTTCTATAGATTATTCTGTATGGCTATATACTAATCTATATAGAAAATTACTCCCAGGTTTTTTTTATAAGTGTTTGAAATAATTAAGGACAAATTCCATACTATATCCGATCCTAGATGTTTATTTTTAATTAGATTGTAAATTTAGTCTCTGTATTTTTATGAAAGATATGCTTGTTTTAAAGGTGAAAGATTTTTTAAAGGGGGCAGTCGATCCTTCGTATCCTCTTCTGATTGGATTTTCGGGGGGGCCTGATTCCTTGGCTTTAGTTCATATTTTATTAGAGGTTAGAAGGTCATTTCCGATCGAATTGCATTTAGCCCATGTTGATCATAGCTGGAGACAGGAGAGTGCCAAAGAAGCTGAAGCTCTCAGAGAAATGGCTAAAGAGTGGGGGCTGGCTTTTCACTTAAAAACCCTGTGCCCTGCAGACTTTAAAAACGGTAACAGTGAAAATCTTGCCCGTTCTTTTAGGTATCAATATTTTTTGGATACGAGCCGTCAGATCGGCGCTCAGGCTGTTATATTGGCTCATCAACAAGATGATCTTGCTGAAACAGTTTTAAAACGGATGTTTGAAGGTTCCGGTTTTTTTGCTTGGGCACCAATGAAGGTAGTTTCAGATTTTCATGGGATCAAAGTCCTGCGCCCGTTACTTAAAACATCTAAAACGACTCTGCTAGGCTGGCTTGCTCAACGTGATATTTCAAACTTTATATTAGATGGTACTAACCTTAGCCCCGATTTTTTAAGGGGTAGGATGAGGACAGAGATCTTTCCTTACCTTGAAGAATTATTTGGTAAAAATATCATTTCCTCTCTTTGTGCAATCGCAGAGGATGTTGCAGTCCTATCTACTCCCCTTCTTGTGCTTTTTAAGGAGTGTTCTTCGTGTATTCAGGACGCTTTATTGTGTACCTATCTGGATTTCAGTGAGTTAGTAGATCTACCGATCTGCTATTACCCTTTGTATATTAAGTATTTGTTATCCGGTCTTGGGCTGACACCTTCCAGAGATCAGCTCCAAAAAATCCATGATTTTTTAATTTCTGGGGCTATTGATAAAGAAATTCGGGTAGGGGGGCGCTCAATTTTTATAGAAAGGGGGTGTTTGTTCATTTTAAAAGAGTGGCCTGTATGGCCAGAGGCAATTTTCTTAAATGAGGGCGTATATTCTTTTGATAAGTGGAAGTGCTCGGTCCATTGGGATTCCTTAAAGCAGGGGAATTCAGATTGGCGGGGGGCTTTAAATGGAGTTTTTTGTCTGAATATCCAGTATTCTAACTATATACTAGCCTCTGGCTCAACTTTAAATAGCGGTAAAGGAAAATATTTTTTCCTTAAAAGATTATCGGGATCTAAAGTCCCTACTTTCTGCCGGCGGTTATTTCCTTTTCTTGTTTATAATGACGAGGTTATCCATGAATTTTTAAGTGGGAGTAGCGTTCAAAAAAATCCAGACAATCAATCTCAAACCCTTTCTATCCAACTTTCTTGCGGCGATAAATAAAAGACAATATATTTCCTTTTTGTTAAGATGAGCTCGTGAGGGGTATGTTGAATTAACTGGGGGTTGTATCTTGTTCTTAATAGAATGGATATCACTTTACATTAATCGATGGCAAATGTTTTAATTCTGAACTCCTCTCCCAATTTATTAATCAACAATAGTGTTAAAAATATGAGTGGTGACAATAATTATAAGTCCGAGAAGAAAGGGTTTCCAGGTGGCTTTCTTGCTTTTTTAGTGGCTGTGATTTTGATTGTTTTAACTATGCAAAATTTTAATAATGAAAGAACTGCAAAAGTTTCTTTTAGTCATCAATTAGAGCATTTAGTTAATTTAGATCTTATTCAAAAAGATGACAGTCGAAAAGTGTCTTTAAATGACAATCTTGTAACCTTTAATGGTAAATTTAAAGATCAGTTGTCAGAGGATTCCAAAGCTAGATATCGGTATCTTGAATTATTGAACACGAATCACGAGCTTTTAGCAGATCAGCATAGACTAGATGCTGAAAGTAGTGCACTCAGATCTTCTGTAAGGGAATCTGGAGATTGGTTTTTACATATTACTGGTCTGCCGATTCCTAAAAGCGGTTATGTTGTCGTTGATCCAATTTTTAATACCGCCAACCAAGACAATAGTATTGTTATTCGGCAGCTTTCTGATAAGGATGTTGTCAGTCTCAAAGATATTCAAAGCAGGCTGAGCTCTTTAAATACCCCTGAAGAGCTACAGGCTTTCAGGTTGGATCTGCTCACTCTTGTTCAACAATTTAGATCCCCTGTTTTGGGTATTGGTGACGAAGGAATCAAGCAGCAACTAAAAGATTTAGAAACCAAAATATCGGCTTTGCAAGCTGCCGATAATAAGCTCACTGCAGAGCAACAGCTCATCATATGCAAATCAGCAGTTACCAGCTTGAGATCAATTGTTGCGAGCTTAACAGTAGAGACGGCTCATGTCAGGCTATTGCAGTTGCGCTCTGTTCGTAGCTATAAAGCTTGTGTAGAACAATATTCAGTGGTTACTGAGGACCTTGATAAAAATAACGCCCAGTTAGATAAGGCTCGGCAGGCAGTTATTAGCACGACCTGGTTCTTTAATAATAAGGAAGTCTCAACACGCACGTTAGAAAAACAAGATCCTGAGATTTATTCTCAATGGTTTACCCAAGCCAAACAAGAATGGGATAATTTTGCCAATAATAGAGCTGCCACTTTTAAAGCACCTGATCAGCCAAGAAATACTGTTCTTGAAAGGACTTTTACTAGTGAAGAACCAGCTCCTAACTACTTCGGGTATTTACTCACTCTGTTACCTGTCATTTTAGTTGTTATGTTGCTGTATTTTGTATTCTCTAGGCAGATGAAGGGGGTTGGTTCGGGGGCAATGACTTTTGGTAAGTCTCCTGCCAAACTACTTACAAAAGAAAAAAACAAGATCACCTTTAAAGATGTTGCTGGATGTGATGAAGCTAAAGAAGAGCTTCAGGAGATTGTTGATTTCTTAAAAAACCCTTCTAAATTTACAGCCCTTGGCGCTAGGATCCCAAAAGGAGTTCTGTGTATTGGAGCTCCAGGTACAGGTAAGACCTTAATAGCAAAAGCAGTTGCCGGCGAAGCCGACCGTCCTTTCTTTACGATTTCTGGATCAGATTTTGTTGAGATGTTCGTTGGAGTCGGTGCCAGCAGAATTCGTGATTTATTCGATCAGGCTAAAAAACAAGCCCCCTGTATTATTTTCATGGATGAGATTGATGCCGTAGGAAGACATAGGGGTGCAGGTATTGGCGGTGGGCATGACGAGAGAGAGCAGACCTTGAACCAATTGCTGGTCGAAATGGATGGTTTCGATACGAGTGAAGGTGTCATTTTAATTGCTGCTACCAATCGACCAGATGTTCTTGATAAGGCTCTACTGCGTCCCGGACGTTTTGATCGACGGATCGTGATTGATCTTCCTGATGTAAAGGGGCGTTATGAGATTTTAAAAGTACATGCTCGTAAGATCAAACTCGATCCTTCTGTTGAGCTGATGAATGTTGCAAGAAATACTCCTGGATCTTCAGGTGCGGATTTATTTAATATCCTCAATGAAGCGGCTCTATTAGCTGCGCGCAAAGGTAGATTAGCCGTTATCGAGCAAGATGTGGCTGATGCTTGTGATAAAGTCCGCTACGGAAAAGAAAGACGAAGTCTTGAGCTCGATAATAATGAAAAGAAAACAACAGCCTACCACGAATCTGGTCATGCAGTTGTTGCTTTGCTAGTAAAGCATTCTGATTCAGTTGATAAAGTCACGATTATCCCTAGAGGGATGTCTCTTGGAGCTACTCACTTTATGCCTAAGAAAAATCGGGTAAGTTACTGGAGAAATGAGTTGCTCGATCAGCTGGCTATCCTAATGGGGGGCCGTGTTGCAGAAGAGCTCTTTGTAGGTGATATGTCTTCTGGCGCGCAAATGGATATTACTCAAGCAACCCGTATTGTTAGAAGTATGGCCTGTGAATGGGGTATGATAGATAGTCTAGGTACAGTGGCTCTTGATGAACGATCTGAAGGTGGTCAATATTTAGGTATGCAGTCATATCAAGAAAAACATTATTCTGAAGAAACGGCTAAAGTGATTGATCACGAAGTAAAACAGATGATCGATCAAGCCCATGCTAAAGCTAAAGCTTTACTCGAATCAAATCGAGATAAAGTTCAACTTATGACAGACATGCTGATTGAGTTTGAAACATTAGATCGAGATGATGTACTCGATATTATGGCTGGAAAGTGGGATGAAGAAAAGAAAAAGAAGAAATTAAAGTTAATCGAAGGGACGGAGGGAAAAGTGCCTCCGCCGCCTCCGGCTAATGTCCTTTCTGATCAAGTTAAAGACATAGGTTCTGAGACTACATCACCTCAGCAAATCTAAAAAAACCCCGCCAGGAGATCCTCCTGACGGGGTTTTTCTGCATTCATGCCGTCCATTTTTCGTTTGTTTCTTTTGCAGGCTTGATCGTATGTTAGTTCCCTCATTAGAGAGGGACCGCTCATATACCGAAAAATTTTTTGAAAAACTGTCCAATCTTGCTTATTTCTTTATCTTGAACAAGATCATCTTCAAACGAGCAATGGACTGTAACTCCTAACTGCCTGACTTCCTTCTCTGGAGGGGGTCTCTTAATCCTAGTAGGACGAAAGCACGATTGGAATCCTATTGCCCACGTTGTTGTTTTAAGCTTTTTTTCTGCTGGTGGCCGTGCTGGTGGGCTTGGTGGTTGATGGATGGGCTTGATACAAGGCATAATAGATCTTCTTTTTCTGTTTTTTTTCTTCCTATATTTTATTGTTCTAATGTTAACCCAAGTTCACTTTTTGTAGTTGCAATCAACTGCAAATAAAGTATTTAGAAAATTGCATTTCTAGATTTAACACTACAATTTGAAAATTACAACGTCATTTTTTTGGATCCGAGGATCTCGGAGGAAAGGCCCAGTGCCTCATAGATCTGGAGGTGAAACTGTTCCGCTTCGGTTATTGTCCGAAGATGAACGATACCTGCAGTCTCAGTTTTTGCACGCATTGACACGCGAACCCTGCTATTGAGTTGTATTCTGATGGTATCCCAGCTATGAGTGATTCCCTTGATACGGAGGCGATATAGAATGTCCTGGATCAGAGTGTACGCCAAAATAGTAATCCACAAGTGCCCATCCACTCGCTTTTCTTTTTGATGGTAAACAAGCCTCATTCCAACAGACGGTAGTGTAACATCTATTCTGTAAATTCAGACCCTTTTTCATCTGACCGAAATACCCTAGTCTGAATTTACAGAACAGATGTTGCACTACCCCAATTTCTACCATTTCTATCTTCAAAAGGATGAATGCTTTCAAAATACACATGAGCAATAGCTGCTTTAACAAGAATCGTTTGCTGAAAATTATTATATCAACTAATAAAATCATCTATTTCTTTAAAGATGGTTTTTGAAGGGGGATCTTTAACATAGACTGTATCGGATCCAAACTGATTGGATACAATCTAGATAGGCTCTGATATGGCCTCGCTTATCGCTTACCTTTCAATTAGGATACTGTCAACAGATGATCGGAAAGATTGAAAAAAAACACAGGACTCCAAATATCTAACACCGACGTATCTACAATAAATGGCCTTATGTCATTTTTTGCATCTTGCCAATCGATCGCTTGAAACTTCTCTTGTAATGTTTGTATCAAAAGGTCTCTGGTCATTCTTTCATCATCCTGCAAAAAACCAGTTTGCTTAAGAGCTCCGGTTAAGTAATTCAGATCGAGCGGAATCTTTTGTGTAATATACCAAATAAAATCAAAATAATCCCTTCCTTTAACCCTGCCCTTCCAAGTGCGACATAAAATTGCATGGACTTTTCCAGCAAATAGACTCGGAGGGGTCAGTGTTAATACATAGAAAGGAGAAGGATTTAACACCAGCTTCTCTTCGAATGTAAATGGAGATGGAGGATCTGTATCGATTTCAAGTTTAATCTGAATTTTTTGATTATGATTTTTTTTTTTTGACTGCTCTTCTTCACCGATAGTTAGAAGTAGCTCTATGGTGTTCATTTTCAAAAATGCTGATTGTATGGAGGTATCAATAGATTTGATTTTTTTTTCGACTTCAAAATTCAAGCCCATCGAAATCAGTTCTTGTTTCATTCCCAAAAGATAGGGTGAAAAATCAAACTGTGGGTCCTTATCTAAAAGAGTAAAATCAAGATCTTCACTAAAACGGTTTAATCCGTAAAGGATCCTTAAGGCAGTACCCCCATAAAAAGCTGCCTTTTCAAAAAAGCCTGCCCGTTTTAAACCATATAGCGCCGCTTGCTGCAGTACTTCCCTGAGTTTGGTCTTTTGACTAATTTTTGTGTCGTATTGATTTAATAGCTGATCTATAAACAAGTTTTTCATAAAAGTCCTATAACCTCTACAAGGGCATTGATATTTTGCGATTTGTATGCAGTTTTAATTTCTAAAAGATAACTTTTATTTAATTTTTTTAATTGATCAATATCGATTCTCCTGCCCTCTACTAAATCGATCATTAAATCATTAGGAGTCATCTTTTTACTTTTAAAGTATACAAGATCTGCCAAAGCTTTCTCTGGAGTAGCGATTAAGAAATTGCCAAGTCCATTTTTACCGAGAGACTGCCCACACGAAAATTTAGGTAATGATAGGTGCTCATAAGTAAACTCACCTACGGGGGTTTTAAATATTTTGGAACGCAAAAATGAGACACTGGTCACGCCATAAACTCCCTCAGGGATCATCCCATAATAAGAAAGAGCCCACTCTAGACTAATATAGGAAGGTCCATAAAGCTGATTGCCGATTTGCTCATAGGGAATAAGCTGATTTTCCATTAACTCTGGAATTAAATAAAATCCGTTTTTTAAACGTATCAAATCCCCACTTTTGACCAGTCTAGATAAAAAATCATTCGGATTTGTGTATTCCTTTAAAAAAGGGAGCAGGGATCCACTGTCTATATAAGGTAGTTTACAAAACCGCAAAATAGGGTGCATAAGGCCTCAACTTAACTATATAATCTAATATTAACACAAAACTCCAATAAAATTGGAGAAATATATAAAATAAATCAAAAAACAAGCGCAATAATCCAATAAAATTGGAGAAAACTGCAAAAATAGCGAACTAGGCAATATGCAATTAGCTAATACATAAAATCTTATAGCTAATTGATTATCAGGGATTTATAATTATTTTCTGATAACCACGAACTTCTACCTGAGAATTAGGTGCCTGAAAGTTCAGCGCTGATATGGCCTTGCTTACTAGTTACAGTAGATCTGATCAATAGGGACCTTATGCCTATATGCTTTTCAGAACACCTCTCCCGTATTCCATAGAGAGCGGGTGGGCTCTCTATGTTATTTTGGGCTATATAAGCCTTATATTCACGTCCTATGGAGAGAAATGAATGCCTACCGGATAAAGCTTCACATCAGTTGGACTAAAAGAATCCATCCTATTATTCCAGAACTCTGCTAAAACTAAGCACATAACTGGGGTTTTTAATGGCTTAAAAGGGTACATTTAGAATTTTAACTTTTTTATACACTTAGAGATTCAAAGGGTGGACTACCTCGTCTTTGGTTTAATTTTCTAGCGCTGCGGGTTATTTCGCTATTTCCCCTTTGGGGCATCACTAGTAATCTGCTGGGGCTGGGTCTCTCCAAAGCTCCCCTCAAGCCGAAATAACTTTCAACGAATATAAATAAGATTTATTGCTCGACGCACCCTTCTTGATGATCCCTTGAGTATTCTGATTACCTCTTCAAGGATACCTCGTTCGCCCCACAATGTACTTTTTATTCATGATTCAACCGCCCATACCTTTATAAATGGGAGATGTTATAATAAAAAATTTATTTACCACTAAGAACTAATCTCTGCTTTGGTTTTAATACATGTTCTTTATCAGCATAAAGGAACAAAATCACTGTGACCACACCGCTATACAGGTAAGTCCCGCAAGAAGTAAAAAAGCTGTGATATAGGTGCCTGTTACATCCACCAGCCATCCGGTCGCTAAGGGAGCGATAATCCCGGCTACAGAAAGGCAGCTAGAAGTAATCCCTGCAGATCCAGCCATTCCCTTGGCTACATCGATATTGATACTGAAAAAGGCTGACTGAGGCATCATCCCGAATCCTATCCCTAGGCTTAAAAACAGCAAGGAGAATTTCAAGGTAGTCGTGAAACTTAAGCATACAAAAAAGATTGCAGCTAAAAGATGGGACACCCAGATTAAATGGGCTCTTGCAAGACGGGATTGACCTGTTTTTTGGTATAGCCAATCAGAAATGACTCCACCTAGTTTAAGGAAAAGAGCTCCCGCAAGCCATGGAATCGCAAGATACCAGCCAACACTTTTTAAATTCATACCATGCTGAGACAGGAAATACCCGGGAAGCCATATTGTTACAAAAAACAGCATATAGCCGAATGCAAAATAAGCGATATTATTAGCAATCAGAGCCGGATGTGTTAAAATAAAACGCCAATTAATCTGATTATCTATCCTCTGTGCTGTCCGCTTATCGACCGTATTAATCAGACTTAGCTCTTGCTCGCTTAAAAATGCAGAGTCTTTTGGATTATCTCTAAAGAGAAAGTACCATACAAAATCCCAGTGGACCGAATTTATCTACCAGCCAACCACATAAAGTTGTAAGGAGCATATACCCCGCGGCAAATGCTGATAATATCATGCCAAATATCAGTAAAATGGAACTCTTTCTTTAAGGGTTCGATGACAAAAGAGATGGCTGAGCGATCAACGAAGTTGATGAGAGTAATAAAAAAAATCAAGCTAGTAATCAACCAGCGATAATGAGATGTTGTCTTTTTCTTCACGATATCCACTTTTAGTTTTTGTTAATAACAATCAGCGTGTAAATTGAAACCACTTTAGTTTCTTCCTATTTTTTTTCATGAATCATGCAGACATCCGTACTTTACGATTTGACCAATACATATTTCGAAGGACAGGCTAAACAAAATCCAAAGGCACAATTTGAAGTCTCCAAGGAAAAACGAAGAGACTGTCCCCTGGTTACACTGGGACTTGTTCTCAATCAGCACGGATTCCTCAGCCGCTCTGAATTTCTTCCAGGAAATGTTAGTGAGCCAAAATCACTCAAAGGAGCCATCGAGGCACTTTCTTCAGCAGGGGATCTCTTCAAACCAACAATTGTCATGGACGCAGGCTTTGCGACAGAAGAGAATCTCGAATGGCTCAGAGAGGATGGCTACACATATATTGTTTCTGCAAGGCAGAAGGCTCCTGCTATGGAAATAGCAGGAGAACCGTTTATGGTTGGCAATTCTGAAAAATATCAGGTCAAGGTTTTTGAGCTCCCAGCGAATGGCCAGAAGAAATGGCTCCACTGTGAGTCTCCTGCAAAGGAGGCGACAGCCTCCTCAATGAAAACATTTTTCCAAAAACGCATCGAGGGGGGGTTAGAAAAGCTAAGGACTGCTCTGCAAAAGCCTAAGGGTCGAAAAAAACTTCATAAAGTGCTTGAGAGCATTGGGCGAATTAGGGAGAAACACCGGTCTATCTCCGGCTGCTATGAAATCAATGCTATTCCTTCCGATGATGGATTGATAGCGATCCGTATTGAATGGAAAGTTCTCTCTGAGAAGATCGAGGATAAATTGACTGGCCGTTATTATCTTCGCACAAATCTACTCCAACTTGGCGCCAAGGAACTTTGGGGTATGTATAACAGCATACGCACAGTTGAAGACGCTTTTCGTTTTATGAAATCGTCTGTTGGAATGAGGCCTGTTTACCATCAAAAAGAAAAGCGAGTGGATGGGCACTTGTGGATTACTATTTTGGCGTACACTCTGATCCAGGACATTCTATATCGCCTCCGTATCAAGGGAATCACTCATAGCTGGGATACCATCAGAATACAACTCAATAGCAGGATTTGCGTGTCAATGCGTGCAAAAACTGAGACTGCAGGTATCATTCATCTTCGGACAATAACCGAAGCGGAACAGTTTCACCTCCAGATCTATGAGGCACTGGGCCTTTCCTCCGAGATCCTCGGATCCAAAAAAATAACGTTGTAATTTTCAAATTGTAGTGTTAAATCTAGAAATGCAATTTTCTAAATACTTTATTTGCAGTTGATTGCAACTACAAAAAAGTGAACTTGGGTTAATGTTTAATAAAGAATTAATTGTGTGCTAAAATTGCGTTTTTATAATTATACCTATTAATAAGTCGCGGTGTTTAATCTGCTTTTTAGAAAAAGCGGAATTAAAAGGAAAATGTAAAAACTCCTCGAGATTAGATCAGTCCCTTATATATTGCTTATAAAGCTGGCAGTTTTTACTTCGCTTTTCTTGAATCTAAGGCCTAAAAAAGTCCTTTAAAGAAGCCGATTATAGCTGGTATGGGGCCTCTTCTAGATGTTTCAGACTCAAATGTCGTATACTCGACCAGAAACTCAACATCACCCTCTGTTATAACCTCTTTGTCCGAATTGCGATAAGCCTCGAGGGCTTCCTTAGATTGATCATTTAATGGGCTCTCAGTACGTATAGTCACCAACGTATTAAAAGTCAGCTTTTTAGGAGGACTACTTCGATTATAAGCGCGAGCGGGTCGACTACAAGCTGGTTGAAAGATGGTCCCCTTGTTTTTACCTGATTCGATACATACACGAATAGGGTCGTTACATTCTACCAATAGGGAGGTGCCTGCTCTAGAAAGGGTATTACCCTCGTCTGGGGAATCGCCATCATCTGCTAAATCATAATCGCCTCGATCGTATATGACATTAGGTGAACGGGCCAACCCTAAGCGTTCTAGTCGTCGTTCCAAGGTCAGGTTACTAAATATCGATTGTATTTTTGTATTAAGCTGTTCACATTGTTCAGTTTGCCATCGATTTATTGGCTTAAATTGTTTGCTATATAATGTAGCCCAAGTGGCATTCGTAGCATTGGCTTCTGTGGAATAAGCCGCTTTCTGTGCAATCTGAATGGCTTCTATCTCACAAAATTTGGGATTTTCCATTCGGTCATCCTGTATATTCGTAAGGCCCTTGATCAGAGCTTCTTGGAGCCTATCATTTAGAGATTTTTCTTCCAGATCATCTGATCTTTCTAATAACTCTATGATTTCTAGGGTCTTATGAGCGTTTCCTGGAAGAGATGGTGGGGTGGTTAGTCGCGTTAGGGTGCTTGGGTGCGGTATTTGTGACATTATTTCCGTCCATATAATTAACTTTATAATAATTATTATAACTAATATTAATTAATTAATTGTTAATTTTATGGATTTATTATTTTATTCATTTTCAATTGTTTATCATAAATCATGTAAGTTCAATTGATTAATCTTTTAAAAGATGTCTGTTTCTGTTGGATTTAAATCATGTTATTTTAACCGCTCGAAAAGAGCGGCTGGGGTTATCTGGAAGAGTGATTAAAATCCGAAGCGTATTTCTCCACCGTAGTTATGGTCTGCATATTTATCGGCAAATTCCCCATTATAATACAAATCTAAAGCTAGGCGGTCTTTCCACATTAACCCGGAGATAAGAACACCAGGAGAGGCCAGGCTTCTATCAGGAAAGTATCCTGTATAGCTCGCATACGTATCGGTATCAACGATTTTTGCTTTATAGCTTTTTCCTTTTGTTCTCACTTCGCGTACCCAAGAGATTTTCGGGCTTATTGTTAACTTGGAATTACCAAAACATACACAGCCAGCAAACTCTAGGCCTAGCTCATTGCGGACCATGATCGGATTGGATTTTTTCACTTTTAGGTTATAGACCCCGGCGCCATGTTCGGTAAAGCCATTTTCTGTTTGTGCTATATAATCAAAAGCATCAAATGGACGGATGGTAAAGCCTTTCCATCCGAGGTTGATTCCTGTATCGGCATGTGTCAGAATCTGACTGCCTCCGTGGCGGGTCTTGGCGGTTTCATCAACTGTGCCATACTCTATATTTCGGTGGCCATCGTAGGAACTCCAGCCCCCGATAAGTGATACATTCCCGTAAAACATGTCACTGATGCCTGATAGGTAGAGTCCTGCATAGCCTGTTTCAACATCTGCGTGGCCTTGATCACTTGTCCAGTTAACACTAGAAGCTGTATATCCTCCAAGAGCCCCTATGTAGAAGTACTGAGCAAAGCATTGATCTACACCGATTGTGATCCCACCAGTATTGCTATTATACCCTGTTTGGGTTGAGCCCGCAAAATACGTGGATTTTTGATGCAATGAATCACCAAAGCCTGCTGCCCATACATGGAAGTTCTTTTCGTCTTTTTTGCAGCTGTCTGCGGCTTGTTCTTGAGACTCTTTCTTGAATCTATGACAGAAGACCTCATTGAGTTCTTGCTCAAACCGGTAAGAGAGGGTGTTTTGTATTTTTACTGCGTTATTTTCTTGTACAACAACCATGCCTTTATAAAGAGCTGGTTGCATTTGATTGAGCGCGTCGTTCAGAGCATTTATGTTAGGAAGGTATAGGAGCTCTAAAAAAATTTCGTAGTTTAGATTACCAAGAGATGTATTTTCTACCGATCCATTACCTGCTCTGGCAGCAAAACCCATGGTTGGAGCCTGGTACTGATTCATTTTTTGCTTGATGTTTTGAATTAAACTTGATCCTACTTTCAGTGCGTTCTTACTATTAAAGCTTGATTTGAATTTTTGTTTAAACTGTTGGACAGTAATCGGATTTATAGCCATCATCAGTTGACCGGGAATTGATTGGAAATCCCTTATATCAAGAAGACCAAACGGCCCTGTTGTTATTTGGGAAAATGAGCCGCTTATACTGCCACGGGAAAGTGCTATCAATGGTATTGGAGTGCCAAACTGGAAGAATGTTCTAGGTATAACTACGTTTAAGCTCGACCCAGGAGCTAAGTTGACATCGCCTGCTCCTTGAATAACTGAAAAAGAACCGTTAGCCGGTGCCGATAATAATAGCTCACCAGCTATATCAAGGACAGCACCCAGCTGCAGATGAACTACCCCTCCAGTAGGAGAAGAAGAGCCCACTATAAAGGTAGAACCAGGCTGAACTGTTACCTGACCTCCGTAAGTTCCTGTTCCTGATAGGGTAGCTCCCGGCTCCACCGTTACTGACGTTACTGAACCTGGAACGTCTGTGTTAAGGTTTAGGGTGCCTTGTATTATATCAAAATTTATATTAGAGCCGACGGTTACCGGTTCATTGATCGTAAGGGTACCTGTACCTATTTTATTCACCGTGGCTGTAGTAGCTGTTGTCAATTCTCCTGTAAGTAGCTGGGTATTATAAGAGTTAGATACATCAAAAGTACAGATACCATTTAATTCGAAGTTGGAGTCGGAATTTGCACTGGTAAAAAAGTCTAAATAAGACCGATCGTCCATGTTTACCGGACCCCCTAAGGCATTGACCCCAGCTATTCCAAGATGAGCGCCAGAATTTAAATGAAATCCCCCTGCAAAGCTGGAGTTATTTCCACTGAGTTTCGTACTATAGCCATTGAGTGTGATCGGGTAGATCCCTACAAAATAACCTGGAAAGGTAGTAGGTGTAAAGTAGCCGGTTGAGGGGCCTATAATAGTCAAGTGAGTCGAGTTGTATTGGTCATCCTGTGTTCCTAGATCGACTTTTGCACCACCGTTTTCTCCCCATAAGCTAGCAATTTGGACTGATATTGTATTATTAAGTAACACAGAGCCATTAAATTGTGTTTGGATAGTACTTAATATTACGTTATGAGCAAAGCATCGAAATCTATCTTGAGAGCCCACTTCCCCTGTAATGAAGAAGGATCCAACATCCGAGATACCACCGGTGTTCTCTATTTGCAGTCCTACACCATTACTTAGAAAAATATCATAGGTTGAGCCGGTATTCATGCAACTGATTGTATTTTGTAATTTTACATAAGAATCATAACATTCAGACAGTGAACGGATGACAAAAGAACTTCCTGCCCCCACTGTTATGGGCTGTTTAAATATCGTTGCATGGCATGTTGCAATGTTAGAAGAGCCGTAGTTTGAGTAAATCTCGACTGGATTATTGAGGGTATAGTCTGACGCACTTGAGGTTTCGGATGATATTTTTAATATTCCATCCATGTATATTCTGATTATTCCATTTCCTAAACCATCACCGGGGTCGTTACTTTTTGGCCGGAATTGCAGAGCTGCTTCATTAGTTGTTACGCCAGCTTGACCGATTGATATATCAACTCCTTTTGCAGTTCCTCCGTTCTGTAGAATTAGAGCATATGGGCCGTTTGTGCTGAATGCTGCATAGGGTGATCCGGATGGGCCTTGGATGGTCAGTGCACAACTATTATAGCTTAGACTAGTTGGGTTTATTGCAAAAGTTGTTCCTGTATCTAAGGATATACTGCCTGTTCCTGTATTTATCTGTGACGTTTTTAGGATTGCATTATTTTGTAATTCAATCGTGCACCCTGTTCCAATGTTGAATAAAGAGAGGTTCCGAGTAGTATCAAGAGAAATGGGGTTATTGGTTGCCATGGTAATATTGACCGTATCACCATCCTGCGGCAGTCCATTTGACCAATTTGTACTTGTATTCCAATTAGAGTCTGTCGCTCCGGTCCAATTTGTTGTTTTTCCATATAGATCCCCGATGGTAAAAAGAATCGAGGCACACGTTAATGCTTTTATGAATTTGTTCATTCGATTTGGCTTCTTATTTGATGGAGTAATAAAATTGGAGTGTATATTTTTCTTATTATTAGTAAATATTTTAATTCATCCTGAAGATTTGGCTTTTCCGATTAACCTTAAGATTTTATCCGATCGTTATGGAGAACAGATGTAAAAGTTTTACTCTTTGATGCTGTTTTATTTTAAATGGTAAGCGAGGCTGTAGGAAAATTAAGCTGAGGCTGTAAAGAATTGGGTGAATTAAGTATGACTTTAAGAAATTCTGATTTTTGTAGGTTAATAAAAACGGACCCCAGGCAGGTGTCTGGGGTCCGTTATGTGTTTATTGAGGCATTGGAAGGGTTGCTTTATGACTGAGTTTAATCTGTCCTCGATCATTGATATCCAGGACCTTCACCTCAATCATATCTCCTTCTTTAAGTACATCAGAGACGTTCTGAATGCGTGCATGGGAGATTTCTGAAATATGGCATAAACCCTCTTTACCATAAATTTCGACAAAAGCACCAAATGGCACGATAGAGACCACTCGGCCTGTATACGTTTTGCCAATTTCGACTTCAGCTGTTAGATTAAAAATCATCTCTTTAGCTTTTGCCATTGCTTCAGGATTAGATGATGAAATGCTGACTATGCCGCTATCATTAATATCGATTTGCGCACCTGTCGATTCAATGATCGCGCGGATCTGTTTACCACCAGGTCCAATTACGATACCTATTTTACTAGGCTTAATTTGCATAATCTCAATGCGGGGTGCATATTGAGATAGCTCATTTTTTGCATTTGGGCAGACTTCGATCATTTTGTTTAAAATATGAATTCTGCCTTGTTTTGCTTGAGCAAGAGCTGCTTTCATAATATTGGTGGTGATGCCCTCTACTTTAATATCTAGTTGGAAGGCAGTGATTCCTTGTGCATTTCCTGTGATTTTAAAGTCCATATCTCCAAGAGCATCTTCAGCTCCTAGGATATCGGATAAAATCGCATAACGGGTCCCTTCTAAAATCAATCCCATAGCAATTCCCGCTACCGGATGTTTAACTGGGACTCCTGCATCCATAAGAGCCAGGCATCCTCCGCATACAGATGCCATGGAAGAAGATCCATTAGATTCTGTAATATTTGATTCTAAACGAATCGTATATGGAAAATGTTCTTGACTTGGGATGGTTGCAGCAAGAGCTCGTTCGGCAAGCTTGCCATGACCCACTTCTCTTCTTGCAGGTGCTCCCATTCTGCCTACTTCACCTACAGAAAAAGGAGGGAAGAAGTATTGGAGATAGAATTTTCTTGTATTGTCTCCTTCTAAATCCTCATAACGCAGTCCCATAGTTTCTCCACCGAGTGTCGCAACAGCAATAGATTGTGTTTCTCCCCGTGTAAAGAGGGCGCTACCGTGTGTTCTAGGAAGCAGACCCATTTCTATATTAATAGGGCGGATTTGGTCACATGTTCTACCATCGATTCTACGATTTTCTTGAAGGATAGTCTCGCGCATATGATGTGCTTGAATTTTTTTAAATCCTAGCATTACGTTTGCTTTGCTGAAGCGTGGTGTCTCTGCTACAGGGAAGAAATGCTCAAGAACAGCTTTGTTAATTGTGCTGATTGCGTCTTCTCTTTGGAGTTTTTCTTTAATCTGCAGAGCATGTTTTAGCTTATCGCCAAAAAGAGTATTGAGCTCTTGGCTAATTGCTTCTGGGAAAACACGTAGGCTGTCTCGATTTTTTTCTTTTCCGATTTCTTTTTGCCAGTCTAATAGCTTTTGGCAAATTACTTTAATTGCTTCATGTCCTTCGTGGATACCATCCATAATGGTTTCTTCAGTTAGAAAATCAGCGTATCCTTCAATCATAAGAATAGCATCTTCTGTACCAGCAAGCATTAGGTCCATTTTAGAAGTTTTTTGCTCTTCCATTGTCGGATTAATAATGAACCTATCTTGAATCAGTCCTACTCTGACAGCCGCGATCGGTTTAATGAGGGGGACTTCAGATATAACAAGAGCCGCAGAGGCTCCACAGATAGCAAGGGGTTCAGGTGCGTTAATAGAATCATATGAATAAACATAAGACAGCAGCTGCACTTCGTTGTGGTATCCATCTTCAAACATAGGTCGAATCGGCCTGTCGATAAGGCGTGAAACTAGAATCTCTTTTTCTGTAGGCCTTCCTTCTCGTTTAATAAAGCCACCAAGTGTTTTGCCTGTAGAGGAAAACTTCTCTTGATA
Organism: Chlamydia trachomatis; assembly: GCA_945875745.1. GTDB lineage: Bacteria > Chlamydiota > Chlamydiia > Chlamydiales > Rhabdochlamydiaceae > VGMB01. The sequence goes on along the minus strand of CAMCLJ010000003.1, from coordinate 48,665 downwards.
ATCTACTCTTAAAGGAAGGAAATCGATTTCTTCTGAGGCTGTAGAGCTCGCGCACACTGTGTTTAATAGCATGGTTTCACCGCACGTGACCATTACGGCTCCACCGGCTTGTCTTGCGATTTTTCCGGTTTCAAAGGTAATAGTTTTGCCACCGACTGACACAGACATTTTATGAGATTGCATCATCATGTATATAAGCTCCGATTGTAAAAAATACAGCTCAGTGTATGTGGATGAACTGTCCATTTAAGTGGAGTGATTATGACTCTAGTTAAATGGGCCTTTCATCCTCGTCAATGAGCTGGTTGTTAAAAAAATATCACTAGTTATTCAGTGTTCCTCCTTTTACGAAAAGGAGTGGCTCGAATATAGCAACAAAGGGTGTTAAGCGACAACTAAAGAATTAAGATCACTCCAGTATCCTGAAGTGATCTATTAAAAAGAAAGAAATTACTTACGGAGATTGAGTCTTACAATCAGATTCTGATAGCGCTTGGTATCTGTTGAATTGAGATAGTCAAGCAGCTTACGACGTTGACCTACTAATTTAAGTAGGGCAAGACGAGAGCCATGGTCTTTTGGAGCAAGTTTTAAATGCTCTGTAAGTTCTGCAATTCTTTCCGTTAGAATAGCGATCTGCACGTCTGCCGAACCGGTATCTTTTTCATGAAGTTGGAACTTCTTGGTAATTTCTTCTTTTGTACCTTTATCTAAAGACATTGTATAGGTTCTCCCTGTATTGAGAGTTTAAAAAGGTAGACAAGTTTAAAAAAAATATAAAACAATAGGTATATTATAGCTAAAACAGGTCAACAGTGCAATCTTAAAAAAAAAGCTTTTGTCAGTCTTTGCTCTTGTAGGAGCTGATCTAACTAGAGTATGCCTCTTGCCTTTTGAAGATCGGCCTGTTACAGTTTCTACTCTGTTATGATAGCATAGAAGATCTTAAAGGGGAATAGATTATGATCAAAGATTTATCGTTAAAGTTAAAATTTGAATTTTTAGGGCCTGTCTTTGCGAAGGTCTTGCATGATATTCGAAAGGATGTTAAGCAAGAGCATTTGAAAAAAGATCGGGATTTTGTACAGAGATATTTTGATAAGGCTCATTTGGGTAAGGTATCTGCGGAAGAGATCTTTCGCGCTTATTCTACAGAGATTGTCCAAGAGGGTAATGAAGATCTAGCTAGCTGGGTGGTGTCTAAGTGGATTTTGAAACATGCAGAAATGTATGAATATTTTGTCATTGAGCTATCGAGGGTTAATCCTCACTTTGAAGAGATCCAGTTGCTGGCTATGGATGTGTCTAAGTCTATGGCAGCGCAGGCCGTAGATAGATTTACTTTAGTAGATACTTATATTTTTAGTGTGATTAATGCGGTTGCGTTCCCTGATGAGATCTTTCATCATCTAAAGGAGCAGGCTCAGAGGTTGCACGAAGAGCAGCTTAACAAAAGCGCATCTTTGGACCAGGTTTCTATAGAAGAATTGGTTCTTAGGCATAATGAAGAAATTTTGAAGCTTTCAGATCGTTATGAAAAAAGACTCCAGGCTGTTTCTAAAAAATATATACAAGATATCGATGGTTTAAAAAAACAGCTAGCCATTCTTCAAAAACGGTTAAGTGAGAAAGTCTATTGTTAGATGAGATCTTTATGCGAGAGGCTTTAGGGGAGGCGAAAATCGCCTTCTCTAAAAATGAGGTTCCTGTTGGTGCAATTTTGGTGTCTAATGGGAAGATTATTGCCAGAGCTCATAATCTGGTTGAGTCGCTCCAAGATGCAACAGCGCATGCTGAAATTTTATGTTTACAAAAAGGAAGTGCCCACCTTGCTAATTGGCGATTATTAAAGACTACCCTTTACGTTACTCTTGAGCCTTGCTCCATGTGTGTAGGGGCTATTTTACTGTCACGAGTTAGTAGAGTGGTTTGGGGAGCTCCAGATCTTCGGCAAGGTGCAGATGGTAGTTGGGTGAGCCTCTTAAGTCAGCACCATCCTATTCATAATGTTGAGGTGGAAAGAGGGATTTTGGCTCAGGAGTCTGCTCAGTTAATGAAAGATTTTTTTAAAAATAAAAGATAAGGGGTTCTAATGAAGGAATTACTTGATGAATTAGTGTGTTTGCAACAAAAGAAAATGCTTACATATGCTAGAGAGATCGTCCCTTTTTTAACTCCGGATGATATTTTGCAGCCCAACGATTTTCCTGAGCTTGAAAACAACCCCCATTTTCGGTATGAAGAAGGTGTTTTAGAGGGGTTATTAACTGCTAGGATGGCATATCTTGCTAAGCAAAAAGATCTGGAGACCTGCCAGGGATAAACATTGAAAGAATTTTTATTGATTTTTTGTAATTTTTCTATCTAGCGATCGGTGAATTGGAAAAGACTTGTTTTTTAACGAAAAATGGGCTTTACTATTCGAATTGAATTAAGAATGACTTTTTTGGAGATTACTTATGAAAAAACAAGGGCACCCTAACTATCAAGATGTACTCTTTGTAGATTCGTCTACAGGATTTAAAATGGTCTGCGGCAGCACGCTTCAGCCTAAAGAAAAAGATGTGTTTGAAGGTAAAGAATATCCTGTATGCAAGGTTTCTGTTTCTTCTGCTTCTCATCCTTTCTTCACTAAGAGTAAACAATTTATTGACTCTGAAGGTAGAGTAGATAGATTCAAAAAGCGTTATGGTAAAAAGCCAGAAGTTGCAGCGCAAGAGCCAGTAGAAAGTGTTGCAGCAGATGCAGCTAAGAAAAAAAAGCGATAGTGCATGCAAGAGAGAATACTCAAGCTCTTATCTAGATTAGAGCAGGTTGAAGATTTATTAGGACGCTCTGATGTTCTCTCTAATCAAAAAGAGTACCGCGCTCTAACTCAAGAGCACGCGTACCTATCCAGTATTCAAGAAGTTTTAAAATCGATAGAAACTCTGCAAAAGCAGAGGGATGAAAACTCTGGTTTATTAAAGATCGAGAAAGACCCAGAGTTTCTCTCTATTATCAAAGAAGATTTGCAATCTATTGAAATGCAAATCGATCAAATGCAGAAAAAGTTGGAAAATCTTCTAGTTCCCCCTGATCCCCAAGATAGTCGCAATATTATTCTAGAGTTGCGTGCGGGTACTGGTGGGGATGAAGCTGCGATTTTTGTCGGTGATTGTATTCGTATGTATAAGTGTTACGCCGATCTTAAAGGCTGGAAATGTGAGCTTCTTACTTCCACTTCCTCTGAAATGGGTGGTTTTAAAGAGTACATTATGACTTTGTCTGGTCAGGATGTGTACCGACTTATGAAGTATGAAGCTGGAACTCATAGAGTGCAGAGAGTTCCTAAAACAGAGGCTCAAGGTCGAGTCCATACTTCTGCCATTACGGTTGCTGTTTTGCTGGAGCCTGATGAAGAAGAGGCAATTGTGATCGATGAAAGAGATCTTAAAATCGACACGTATAGAGCATCTGGTGCAGGGGGTCAGCACGTTAATACAACTGATTCCGCAGTCCGTATTACCCACTTACCAACAGGAACCGTAGTCTATTGTCAGGAAGAGCGAAGTCAGCATAAGAATAAAGATAAGGCTATGAGGCTTTTGTCGGCCAAGATTGTTCAAGAAAAGAGGCGCAAGGCAGAGCTTGAGGTTGCTTCATTAAGATCTTCTCAGGTGGGCTCGGGTGATCGATCGGAGCGTATCCGGACCTATAACTTCCCTCAAAATAGGGTAACTGATCATCGTATCGACTTAACCTTATACAAGCTAGATCATGTTATGGATGGGGCCTTAGATGAATTCACTGAATCTTTAGTGAAGTTTTATCATCAACAGGAGCTGTCAGGTTCAGCTGCTGATTCATGAAAACAGTTGGGGAAATTTTTCATTTATCAGTTCAATACTTAGATCAAAAGAAGATCTCTCGGTCTAAATTTCTTGTTCAAGAGATTCTTTGCCATTTTTTAAAGATTGATAAGATTTCTTTGTTTATGGATTTTGATAAGCCTTTACATGAGGATGAATTGGGGGTGATTCGATCCGGCCTTGCTATGCTTGCTCAGGACAAGCCGTTTGAGCAGATTATAGGGAAGGTGAGTTTTTTTGGTTGTGATATCGCTGTTACATCAGATGTTTTAATTCCAAGGCCTGAAACAGAAATTTTAATGGATATCATATCGAAGGACTTATCTGACAATATCTCTGTTGCGTGGGATGTTTGTTCTGGTTCTGGCTGTATAGGGATTTCTTTGAAAAAGAAGTTTCCGTCTCTTAATGTGACGATTTCAGATTTGTGTCCAAAAGCTTTATCGGTCGCTCAAGCCAATGCTCAGCGTAATGGGGTAAATGTCGAGGCTAAACTTGGAGATCTATTAACCCCTTTTTATGGGCAGAGGGCTGATTTGATTATCTGTAACCCCCCTTACATCTCCAGTTCCGAATATGAGGCTTTAGATCGATCAGTCACAGAATATGAGCCAAGGATGGCTCTTGTTGCAGGGAATCGTGGTGATGAATTTTATCAGAGGTTAGCGAATGAGCTTCCAGCACGTCTTAATCCCCATGGAAAGGTTTATTTTGAAATTGGTTTTTCCCAAGGGAAAAGATTATTAGAATTGTTTTCTGCACCCATTTGGAAGAAAAAACAGCTTATTAATGATTGGTCTGGACATAATCGCTTCTTTTTTCTTGAAATTGAATGACTTTGTCGCTTATTCTGTTTTCCGTTAACACTAAAATATATATTTATGCTCGGCACTTTAACTCAAAAATTTCAAAGCCTATTTACTTCTCTTTCGGGGAAGAAAGTTCTTACTGAAGATAACATAGCAGATGCTGTTCGTCAGGTTCGTTTAGCTTTGCTTGATGCCGACGTTAATTATGGTGTCGTAAGTGCTTTTGTTAAAAGGGTTAAAGAAAAAGCGACTGGGGATTTAGTAACCAAATCGGTTACTCCAGATCAGCAGTTTATTAAAGTGGTCCATGAAGAGCTTGTTGCCTTAATGGGAACTGGTGAATCGGGTCTTATTTTAAGAGGCTCTCCCTCTGTCATTCTTTTATGTGGTTTGCAGGGTTCCGGAAAAACAACCCATTGTGCTAAACTAGCAGCTTTTTTGAAAGGTCAGGATAAGAATAGAAAAATTCTTCTTGCTGCATGTGATCTGCAAAGGCCTGCGGCAGTAGAGCAGTTGAAATTACTGGGTAGGCAGGTTGATGTTCCCGTATTTAGCATAGAAGGTGAGCAAAATCCGGTTAGGGTTGCAGAGCTTGCTCTTGAAAAAGCAAGAAGTGAAAACTATCATATTTTGATAGTAGATACAGCCGGTAGGTTGCATTTAGATGAAGAATTGATGGATCAGCTCGATCAAATTAAGCAGAAGGTATCTCCTTCAGAAATTCTATTCGTCGCTAATGCTAATACCGGACAAGATGCAGTTAAGACCGCGCAAGAATTTGATCGTCGAATAGCCATTACTGGCACAATTCTTACTATGCTTGATGGTACATCAAGAGCGGGTGCTGCGATCTCTATTACGGAGATTACGCAGAAGCCTTTAAAGTTTGAAGGTGTTGGTGAAAAAGTCACTGATTTGCAGGTTTTTAATCCTCATTCGATGGCAGATAGAATTCTCGGTATGGGAGATGTCATCAATCTTGTTAAAAAAGCCCAAGAGCATTTTAGCGAGCAAGAAAGTAGAGAACTTGAAAAGAAGTTAAAAAAAGCGACATTTACCTACGATGATTACTTAAAGCAAATGTCTATGCTGCGAAAGATGGGTTCTTTTAAAAGTTTGCTTAAAATGATCCCTGGAATGCCAAGCATCGATGAAATGAACATCGATGAAAAAGAGCTTACAAAGATAGAAGCCATGATCCTTTCGATGACAGCATCTGAAAGGGAGGAAAGAGTCGAACTAGTCCCAAGCCGAAGAAGACGTATAGCGGAAGGTAGCGGTGTAAAGATCGATGACGTCAATAAAATGGTAAAGAGTTTCAAACGAATTAAACAGTTTTTTAAAGATATGCCCAGCCTCAAAAAACAATTCATGAATGGGGCAGGTAAAAAGGAGAATTTTTTATGGCATTAAAAATACGTCTGCGTCAGCAAGGATGCAATAATCGTCAAACTTTTCGTGTAGTAGTTACAGATGTAAGATCTAAACGAGATGGAAAATATGTGGAGAAACTCGGTTGGTATTTGCCAGAAATGGTTGAAAACAACTGCAGTATTGACGGGGACAGATTGGCTTACTGGCTGGGTCAGGGTGCAGTTATGTCTGATCAAGTTGAATCCTTAGCTCGTAATGCAGCTCCTGAAGTTGTTAAAGAGTACCGTGCGAAAAAAGCAGAGATAAAATCTAAGTATACAGCTAAAAGAAGAGGATCTTCTGCTGCAGCTGTAGCTCCTGCGAAAAAGAAGTAATTAATGCGATTTGATATACTTTCTTTGTTCCCTGAGTATTTCGAGAGTCCGTTTGAAGCGAGTATACTTAAAAGGGCTAGAGAAAGTGGCCTTTTAGATATCGGCCTTACCGACATAAGGCTTTTTGCGGAAGGTAAGCATAAAAAAGTAGATGATAGACCTTATGGTGGGGGACCAGGCATGCTACTAATGCCCAAGCCCCTTTGTGAAGCTATAAGGTCTGTAAAAACTGACGACGCGCATGTGGTGTATCTTTCCCCGCAAGGAACGCCTTTAAACGCGCAGATATGTCGAAGACTGGCAAAGAAAAAACATATAGTGCTGGTTTGTGGACATTATGAAGGGATTGATGAAAGGGTAATAGATAAAGAAGTGGATGAGGAGATTAGCATCGGGGATTATGTTCTGACAAACGGTTGTATAGCCGCAATTGTGCTAGTGGATGCGATTTCAAGATTCATACCTGGAGTACTAGGACATGAAGAAGCAGCTTATCAGGATTCCTTTGAGGATCAGAAACTAGATGCTCCCCATTATACTAGACCTCCCGAATTTGAAGGGCTCGAAGTGCCTGCTGTATTGGTTTCAGGAAACCATGAACAAATTCGCAAATGGCGTCATCAAGAAGCAATAAAAAAAACAATGAGAGTCCGTCCTGATTTAATCAGCCGGTAAAAAATGAGTGAAAGGAGAAATCATGAAGCAGTGTCAAATCATTCAAGAATTAGAAGCGGGATTTTTAAAGTCCAATATTCCCGATTTTCGTGTAGGAGACACAGTTTCTGTCCACACACGAATTATAGAAGGGGATAAAGAGCGCCTACAAGTATTTACAGGAACTGTTATTGCTCGTAAGGGTAGCTGTCTTTCTGAGACTTTTTCTATCTATCGAGTATCCTATGGTTCAGGTATGGAAAAAGTTTTTATGGTTCATAGCCCGCGAATTGCGAAAATTGAAGTCATTAAAATGGGTGATGTAAGAAGAGGTAAGCTCTACTACTTAAGAGGTGCTTCTGGTAAGGCTGCTAAAGTAAAAGAGCTCATTGGTTCTAATAAGCGAATTCTAGCTGCTAGAGAAGCAAAAAAAGCTCAGTAACTAATAGATCTTTTCTTCTTTTCTGATTTCATGAAAAACCCTCAAAAAATGAGGGTTTTTTTATTGCCTCTTGATCCCAAATGATTCAATCCTTCATGCTCCCTTATTTTTATAAATTTACTAAGGGAGGGGTAGATGGTGTATCAAGACAGAAACCTGTTTGCTTATGAAGATATGGCGCGTCTTAAGGGATATAGGAATTTAGCAGGTGTTGATGAGGCTGGCAGAGGTCCTCTTGCGGGACCGGTAGTTGCTGCTGCATGCATTATTCCTCAAGGGTTAATCATAGACGGCGTTGATGATAGTAAATCAATAGCACCTCTACAAAGAGAGAAGGTTTTTCAGAGGTTAACTACCCATCCTGATATTCAATACGCCGTTGGATGTATTGAAGCTCAAGATATTGATGAAATAAATATTTTACAAGCCACATTTAAAGCGATGCAAAGAGCTGTTGAAGGACTGCCATCTGTTCCTGATTTTATTTTGGTCGACGGCTCTTTGCTCCCTGATTGGAATTACCCTTCAATTGCCGTGATTAAAGGTGATGCCCTTTCCCACTCGATCGCTGCCGCATCGATTATAGCTAAAGAGACTCGAGATAGGCTAATGGAAACCTATGAATTGCAGTATCCCGGCTATGGTTTTAAACAGCATAAAGGGTATGGTACCAAGAAACATCTTGAAGCAATAAACGAGCTCGGTCCATGTCAAATCCACCGAAAAACCTTTGAGCCTGTTAAATCTTTGCTTCAATTGGATATGTCATCCTCTTTTTGATTCTATAAGATCAAAGAGAGAAATTTCCATGTTAAGAATTTAAAAAACATCGCTCGTTATAGGCTGTTTTTATTTGTAAGATTTAAGTGTAAATGCCTTGACAGAAGGGTGTTTGTTAAAGTATAAATAGCTGCTAATTCAAATCTATTTGGCTATATTTCATGATAAAAAGTATGACGGCTTACGGGCGTAGTTCCAAAACCTCATCGTTGGGTAGGTGGAATATAGAAATCCATTCAGTAAATAGAAAGTTTTTAGATCTTTCCATTCACCTTCCTAAAGAATTTTTAGTTTTTGATATCGATGTTCGCAAAGCTCTATCCTTAGAAATTCAAAGGGGCCAGGTGACTGTTAAAATTTCTCTCTTGAAAGATGGATTATCCTCAGGTCTTATTAGCCAACAGGTCCGGCAGCTAAAAATCGTACAAGATTTTTATCTGGAGGTTGCAAAAGATTTAAACTTGGTCTCTCAAGAACCTTTCAATCTATCTTTTTTATTAGAGCAAAGAAATTTAGTCAGTTCTTCTGAAGGCTCGTTTAATGAAGAGGATGTGAAAATCGATTTAATGGTAGCTCTGCAAGATGCCCTTACTCAGTATATCAAGATGAAAAAAACTGAGGGGAGCGCTCTATCTGTTGAGATGCAAAAATATCTTCGTCAAATTCAAGATAAACTTGTAGAGGTTGAGCGATATGCTCCTTTAGCAACAGAGAATTACAGAAAAAGGCTTGTTGATAGGATTGAAGAAGTGAAATTACTTGATCCAGCAGATCATGAACGGATTTTACGAGAGGTAATGATCTATGCTGATAAATCAGATATCGCCGAAGAGATCGCTCGGCTAAAATCGCATATTAAGCAGTTTCAAGATCTTTTTCTTTCTAAAGAGCGTAGTATCGGTCGTTCTATGGATTTTCTTGTCCAAGAAATAAATCGAGAAATCAATACAATGTGTTCGAAGTCTGATATGACTGAGATGACCCTTCTTTGTGTGCAAATGAAAGGGGATCTCGAGAAAATTAGAGAACAAGTTCAAAATATAGAATAATATGGCTGAAAGACTTTTAGGCAATCTTACACAGGGCCTTGTTTTTGTTCTGAGCGCGCCGGCGGGCACTGGCAAAACAACCCTTGTAAGGATGTTAACAGAAGAGTTTCCTTGTGTCGTGGAAAGTGTATCTTGCACAACAAGAGCTCCCCGTGCAGGGGAGATAGAGGGTAAGGATTATTTTTTTCTCACAAGAAGTGCATTTGAACGTAAAATACAAGAGAATGAGTTCTTGGAGTACGCTGAGGTTTTTGGTTATTACTACGGAACCTCAAGAAGGTGTGTGCAAGATTCTCAGATGGCAGGTAAGCACGTAGTCCTTGTGATCGATACACAAGGTGCTATGAACCTTAAGCAAGAAGAGTTCGATGCAACTTATATCTTTTTAACACCTCCTTCCTTAGAAGAGTTAAAAGAGCGGCTTGTTCGAAGAAATACCGAAGATGCGAAAACTCTTGAAGAAAGATTGTCATGGGCTTCACACGAACTAGAGCTTGCGTCTGCTTATGATTATGTGGTTATTAATAAGGATTTGTTTTTAGCCTACGGCGTTCTGCGTAGCATCGTGATTGCAGAAGAACACAAAACAAGAAATTTACATTTATAGGAGGCATTTATGTTTATCAGAGATCAGTTAACCCATGAAAAACTAAGAGGTATTTTTAAAAACAATTTTGAGTTAGCTAATTATGCAATCAGACTTGGAACTTACCTTATCCGTTCTGGCCATGAAGTGACGTTAGATGGGTTATTAGAAGAGATCAGGAAAAATCCGAGCCCATCTTATCTCGATGATCTAAAACGAATGGATCAAGAAGATGCTGATGAAGATGCATCGGAGTAAATGAAGTGAGACAAAAAGTTCTGATCACAGCAGCTCTTCCTTATGCCAACGGTCCTTTGCATTTTGGTCATATCGCTGGAGCCTATTTGCCTGGCGATTGTTATGCCAGGTTTCAGAGGCTAAAGGGATCTGATGTATTGTATATTTGCGGTTCTGATGAGTATGGGATTGCGATTACATTAAGCGCTGAAATGGCAGGCAGAACTCCCCAAGATCACGTGGATCTTTTTCATGCTGTGAATAAGGAATTTTTTAGAAAACTTGGTATTTCTTTTGATCATTATTCTAGAACAACTTGGCCAGGTCATATACCTGTTGTTCAGCAGTTTTTTTTAGATTTATTGCATAATGGTTATATTGAAAAAAAAGAGACCCTCCAACTGTTCTCTCAGACTGAAAATCGTTTTCTGGCTGATCGATACGTCCAAGGTACATGCCCAAAATGTGGTTTTAATAAAGCTCGTGGTGATGAATGTCCCGCCTGTGGAGCAAGTTATGAAGCCACTGATCTGCTCAATCCAACATCCAAGCTTACCTGTTCTGCTCTAATAAAAAAACCGACCACTCATTGGTTTTTACGGTTCGATCAGTTTAAACAGCAGTTAACTGATTGGATGGGTAAGAAAGATTGGAAGCCCAATGTGATGAATTTCGCGAAGGCCTATATTGAAGATCTCAAAGCCAGAGCGATCACAAGAGACTCCGACTGGGGAGTGCCAGTCCCTTTGCCTGAAGCTGAAGGAAAGGTGTTGTATGTATGGTTTGATGCACCTATTGGTTATATTTCAGCTACGAAGGAGTGGGCTGAAAAGAAGGGAGATAAAGATGCTTGGAAACAATATTGGTATGATCCTCAAACTAAACTAGTCCAATTTGTCGGCAAAGATAATATCCCTTTCCATGCTGTATTTTTTCCTGCTATGACAATGGGGCAAAATCAACCTTTTAAGATGGTAGATGATTTGCCTGCTAATGAATTTTACAATTTAGAAGGTAAGCAATTTAGTAAATCAGAGGGTTGGTATATTGATTTAGAGACCTTTTTTTCTAAGTACTCCACAGATCAAATAAGGTATGCAATCGCCTCCAATGCTCCAGAAACGCAAGACTCTGAATTCAATTGGAAAGATTTTCAGATGAGGTGTAATGCCGAGCTTCTTGGTAAGTACGGTAATCTTGTCAATCGTGTTCTAGTTTTTGCCCAGCAACAATGTGGGGGTTTGGTTCCAGATCCTGGTTTACTTATGACGTGTGATATAGAGTTTTTGGAAAATGTGGTTCGGATTGCTGATCAGACTGCAATTGCCTATGAGAACTACCAGGTGAGAAGGGCAGCTCAACTGATTATGGAGCTTGCACAATCGGCCAATGCCTACTTTGATGCAAAAAAACCTTGGCAGGCCGCTAAATTATTAGAAAAAAAAGAGGAGATGCTAGCTACTGTATTTTGCTGTATCCAGGCGATTAAAACGGCAGCTCTTATCTCTTGCCCTATCATTCCTTCAACTGCAGATAAGATTTGGAAAATGCTTGGCTATACTTCAGATCTACAATCTCAACATTGGCAGAGTGTTCTTGAAACAAAAGTGACCCCTGGCACCATTTTACCAAAACCCGATATTTTATTTATGAAGCTAGAAGATGATCAGGTTCAAAAAGAAATTGAGGCTATGCACGCTTTGTCAAAATCTTTACAAAAACCCAGTTATGACGCTGTTAAACCGGAAATTTCATTTGATGATGTAAAGAAGATCGATTTTCGTATTGCAACCATACTCCATGTAGAAAGGATGGCTAAAAGTAAAAAACTGCTTAAGTTATCGGTTGATTTAGGGTTTGAATCCCGTACTATTGTTGCTGGGATTGGTGAGCGGATGCAAAATATAAATGAGCTGATTGGCCGCAAGATTTTAGTGGTCGCAAATCTTAAAACAGCGACACTGATGGGTGTAGAGAGTCAGGGTATGGTTCTTGCTGCGATCGATCAGACAGGTGTTGAGCTGCCTCAATTTACTGTCACTGCCCCAGGTATGAGTTTAAGTTAAGAACAGTAGTATCTGTAATGGCAAGACCTTAGATCTTGCTTATCCAAAAATCTCCTTTATTCTTGCCTTAAGTCCTGTGTATCTTTTCTTGACCTCTTCATTACGCACTGCCATAGCGAGCGCTTTTTTAGTTCCCACTAGGATAACCAGTTTTTTTCCTCTCGTAATTCCTGTATAGAGTAAATTGCGATTGAGCAATTTAAAATGTGAGGTATGAATGGGGATCACAATACAGGGACATTCACTGCCTTGGTATTTGTGAATAGAGACTGCATACGCTAAAAGCAATTCATCTATTTCATGAAATTCATAAGGAACAATTTTCCCATCAAAGCCTACTTTCATAGACTGTTCTGTTAGATCAATTTCTACAATTTTTCCAATATCCCCATTGAATACTTCCTTTTGGTAGTTGTTACGAATCTGCATGACTTTATCATTTATATGAAAAGAGCGTCCCATGCGGATGAGGGGGTGAGACTGCGGATTCATTTTTTGTTGCAAGACAGTATTGAGATTTTCTCCACCAATTACCCCACGCTTCATAGGGGAGAGGACTTGGATCTGTTCAAATCGATGAAGTAGGTATTTACGCGGTATTTGAATCGATACCTGGTCTACAATGGTCTCTAGAATTTCTTCCGGTGTTTCCTTTTCGATAAATACAAAGTCGCTACGCGGACTTGGGAAGGTGTCAGGAAATAGCCCTTGATTGACTCTATGTGCATTCACAATGATTTTAGAATTAGCTGCCTGTCTAAAAATCTGCTTTAAACAGTTGATAGGAAGCTTATCAGATTCGATCATTTCTTTGAGGACATTGCCAGGTCCAACGCTTGGTAGTTGATCGATGTCTCCTATAAAAATTACCCTGGCCTCTGATGGGATCGCTTTTAATAGGTTATACATAAGCAGGGTATCGATCATGCTTGCTTCATCGATTAGAATAAGCTCACCCTTGAGAGGGTTTTCCCGATTTCTTTTGAATTTGCCGGTGGTGAAATCCATTTCAAGCAGGCTATGGATGGTGAACGCTTTGTTACCGGTAATTTCTGTCATTCTTTTTGCAGCTCTTCCTGTAGGAGCTGCTAGCAGAATGCTGGGTGTAATCTTTTCCAGTATCCGTAAAATAGCTTTTGTAATCGTGCTTTTTCCTGTTCCAGGACCACCAGTGATAATTAAGGTTTTTACAGATAGCCCTTGTGAAACAGCCTCTACTTGCTCTTTAGCTAAGGTGATGTGTAGTTTTTCTTGAACCCATAAGAGAGCCTTTTCCTGGTCAACAGAACGTAACCTACAAGCAGACTGAGCAATTCTACTGAGCTCTTTTGCAATACCTAGCTCAGCGAGGTAGAGGGGTTTAATCCAAAGCAATAATTCTTTTTGGATGAGTATCCCGTTCTGGACTAAATGATCGATCCGTTGCTCAATGAGAATAAGATCTGCCTGCAGCACACTTTGCGCTTTTTCTATCACCTCCGCAGTAGGAAGGCAAGTATGCCCTTCGTTGCTCACCTCCCAAAGAAGGTGTTCTATAGCTGCATCGATCCTTAAAGGTGCGTGGCTTTCGATACCCAGACCACGCGCTATCCCATCAGCAATTTTAAAGCCTATCCCAAAGATTTCTTTGGCTAGCGCGTAAGGATTCTGTTGTACCTTACTAATACTTTGAGCCCCGTAGGCCTTATAAATTTTCTGAGCATAAGCTGCGCTGACCCCATGGCCACGCAGAAAGACCATGACATCTCGAATCGCTTTTTGCTCTTGCCAGCATGATCGGATCTTATCAATCCTTTTATCACCAATACCTGCCACTTCTGTGAGTCTCTCTGGTGACTCATCGATAATTTGTAGGGCATTAATACCAAATGTTTGGACGATTCTTTTGGCATAAATCGGTCCTATTCCTTTAATCATCCCCGATTCTAAGTATTTTTGTATCCCGATAAGATCTGAGGGGGCTCTACTCTCAAACGATTGTACTTCAAACTGTCTGCCATGTTGAGGATGTGTTTTCCATATTCCCTGACAACTAAGAGTCTCTCCCGGCTGCACTGACGGCAGAGACCCTATAATCGTGATGACCTCTTTTTGGGAGGGTATTTTAAAGCGTGCTACAGTAAAGCCAGTATCGGGTTCATTGTAGACGATGTTTTCTATATAACCAGCAACTGAGTCCATATTACGAGGTGGGTGAGAATGGAGCACATGATGTTGGAGTAAAGGGTATATTTGCAAATCTTTTATTAGATCGTATATTAGTTTAGATCCTGACAAGGGTTGTTATTTTTTTCTTTTTTGCAGTATTTGTTTTGCGAAAAAAACCAAGGGTTTTGTATATTGATACCTTCACTATTCCGGATTAGCTCAGCGGTAGAGCAGTGGACTGTTAATCCATTGGTCGCTAGTTCGAATCTAGCATCCGGAGATTTTGTGTTGAAAGCAGCTAAGTTTTACACTTAGCTGCTTTTTTTTTATCTAGTTGAATAAGGTAAATGTCTGAATCCTTAATTCATAATCTTTATAGAACGGCCCGTTCTTTTTTGTGATTTTTATAATTTTTTAAAATAAATCATATATTAAAAATTTCACGCCACCGTTAGATAGATTCACTATATTCTGTTTCTAGTTTTTATTTGTAGAAAATAGAGCGCGATCAATACGAGACAGTCGATCTTTTTCAAATCAGTTTGCTTGATTGATTTAAAAAAAATCCATACAGTGGGGTTAGATCATTCATTATTATGAGGTGTGTTGTTCAATGTCTTCTAAACCAATCCAGTCACCAACCCCTCGCAATCACACCACCCATCACGTGATAAAAGATATTGCAGACAGGCTTCGTCCTCATCTAGTCCGTTTGAATGAAAGCCCTACAGATAAATGTGGGCAGGCCGATTTATATCGAGGTATGATTGAGGAAATTGCGGTCGTACAAAAACAAGTAACCAATCACGATAGTCTCTGCGCGATTCATAATGCGATTCATCAGTTGGAAAAAGCGATCGAACTTACAGAGCATTCAGCTTTAAATGAGGAGCTTCTTTGGCATCTTCAAGAGGTAATGGCTTTGCTGTTTAAAGTGCAAAATCTCCCTAGTTAAAAAAAAGCTTTTTTTATGATGTGGCTATTTTAAATAAAGAGATCTAGACCTACTGCGATCGAAAAATTCTAAGATCGCAGTAGGTGAATAACTATTGGATGTTATGGGGTAGCCGGCCGTTCTTTGTTTTCTTCTTTATGTCTGTATACTACTTGAAGTAAATGTTTCCATCCATCATGGCCCGCTGCTAGCAGATAACTTTCGAATATATATGGGTTAACACCCATTTTGTCTGCAAACTCTTCTTTGTACAAGCTCAGATTATGTCTATGCTTGGGTTGGGAAATTTCTTTGAGTGTGACTGCAAAATAATCAAGAAAGCTCTTTCGTCGACGATCATCTTCCATAATCATTTTAAAAAACGCAAGATTGGCATCTTGTTCTTTACCGAAGATTTCAATAAGAATTCTCAAGGGATGCACTGGGAGTAATAGTTTTTTTTTTAATGGTGAACCGCTTGTGAGGAGCCAGGTAGGCCAACTCTTTGCAAAGTGTTCTAAAACCTCGGATAAGTTTTCTGCCGCGAGTTTATCAATACAAAAATCGTCTGGTTCTTGATTTTCAGCTATTTGAGCCAGGGAAACGGTTCCATGTTTGCTTCCAGATGAATTGCTATGTTGAGATTGAGTGTCGCAGGTATCTATTTTCTGCTGGATTATTTTTTTGACCCATTCGTTCCATTCATCTGATCTTATCGGTAAGGGGGAAACAGTCTCCTCTATACCAAGTTTTCTGGAGAATGCATCAATAAAAGGAACGATTTGATTCTTGTTGTGTTGGATTTGCAATTTATCTCCGATATCACTTGTAAATGCACTCCAAATGAAGCCCAGAGACTTTTCTTGTAAGCTGCGCAGATGTTTAATCCCAGAGCGACTTTTTAGCATATGCTCTAAAGATTTTAGGGGATGAATACTCTTAAGCTCCTGTTCTATCCTAGATTTATCAGTTGCTAGCAATAACAATTCGATAGGTCCTGCTGTAGAAAGACGCTCAAGAAGATGATCTAATGTATCTTGTTCCTGCTTTGATACGGGTAAGTCTTGAAACTGGGTGATCGGTCTTCTTTCTTCCACTAATGCTATTTCTATGCTGGTGGCTCCTTGAGACGGGGCTCCATCTGGACTGCCTTGTGTAGGCCTAGAGAAAAAGCTTTTGACTCGATCAAAGACAGAGATAATTTTGAGACTGGTAAATGCTAAAGCAGCCCAAAACTTCTCTTTAGCCTCGTTCAAAAGCGACATAATAGAAGGTTGATCTAGAACGGTCCAGAACTTGTCTCTAATCTGGTTGAGCACCGACGTTGTAGGGGATGCCCCCGGCTCTTCGTTAGATAAGAGTCTAGAAGCAACATTGGGAATTCTATTGCTTCTCGGGGTTGTGTTTGCATGAGGGATTACCGGGTTGGGGTTTGAACCTGGTGGACGAGGACTAGCTGGACTAATCATGAGCTTTCTCCAAAAAATTTTTATATAGATTTTTATTAAAAACTTAATTTGAAATTAATGCAATCTAAAAAAAATTGATGATATATACATCGAAGCACCTCTCGACATATATTTTTAGAAGCCCGTTTCAAGGGGATGTCTTTACAGGTATCTTTATGTATACAATCGCTGCGACCTCCTACATTTCCCTATTTGATATCACACCCAATCTCAGATTATATTTTTAATACTAATTGGCCAGTTCTGTTGATGTTTCTATAAGATCTGCCAAGCTTCTTTAATCCGAGTTAGAATGGTATGCTATAGATTGATTTAATCAAATATATATTAATTAAATAATTAATTAAATTTTAAATTTAATATTTTTACTCTTTTATTAAAAAGTTGATATTATTTATAATGTTTTGTATAATAGTTTAGAAAGTATTTAATATGGTGATATTGTGATAAAAGACATCTTTTGGCTTCACAAGACCCCTGGGTTTTGGATTAGAGCGGCTGCTCGATGTATTGATTATTGTTTATTTTATTTGGTAGTGACCTATTTATCCCTGTTTCTACCATTTTATATACAAGAATTGTATTACTTGATTTTTGCAGTTTTTCTTCCATTGATATGGGTTCCGTTCGAGGCTTTTTGTTTGGCTCGATGGGCAACTACCCCTGGAAAAAAACTTTTTGGCTTGCAAGTCAGGACCCACATCGGTGGCAAGCTTCCTTTCTGGCTATGTTTAAAAAGGGCTAGTTTTTGTGGTATACGTCCAGGCGTTCTTAAACAAAAAACAATAGGGATCAAAGGAAAAATAATTGGCTGTGTTGTGATGCTGATTTCATTTTTTGGCGCTTGCTTTCACCAAGAGTTAGCTGATTTCTCAACAGGTTACAATAAACAGCAAACAGTGGAAGGTTGGGTAGATTACACTTCGGAAAAGGGGGGCTTTCGTGTTTTATTCCCTACAGATCCAAAAGAAGAATCCAAACTAATTCCTTTGCCTGAACAGAATAGGGTTTTAAATTACAACGAACTTAAAAGCCTTGAACATAAGAAGGTGTCTTATTCGGTAAGCTATATGCAGATTCCTAAAAAGTGGAAACTAGCAGGAAGCAGTCGTATTTTGCAAGGAGCTCTTGAAGGGATTGTTGACCATACAGATGGTGCAACGCTCGTTTCTAAACAGTTTTCTAAGCATCAGTCTTACCGAACCTTAGATTTTCATGTGACCCAGGATGGAGAAGAAATGGAAGGGCGGTTAATTATGGTAGGCAGCACCCTATATCGTTTAACAGTTACTTATCCCCCATCCTATTCAAATCAATTGCAGCAGCAAGAGTTTTTAAATTCTTTTGAGTTGCAATCTTAAAGATCCTTTTACACCAAGCAGCAGCTTTTATTAGAAGCTGCTGCTTGGTGTAATTTGTCTAAATTAACAGAAGTCTCTACTGTCTATCTCGGCTAACTCCTCATTTTTCAGACTCTTTGACCTTCGTTAAAGCACAGGATCGAATAATTTCCAGGGCAGCCCGCATCTTTGTATTACGCTTAAAATCCTCTTTTGATATACGATGCGAATCCCGTAAGTGGATAAATATTAATATGTTCTTAACATAGTAAAGGACTAAGATTGTGGCAAAGTTATATTTTAGATATGGGACTGTAGGAAGTGCAAAGACTTTAAATCTCTTGGCAGTAGCTCATAATTACAGGCAACAAGGGAAAAAAATCCTTCTTTTTAAGCCAGATCTAGACATCCGTTTTGGCAAGGCGCATATCCGTTCAAGAGCAGGTCTTGAAATGGTCGCAGATATTTTGATTAGTCCTGAGACTAATTTATTGGACATCGATTTTTCTGAGATTAGTTGTATTTTAGTCGATGAGGTTCAATTTATTGGAGCCCGTCATATTGATCAATTAAGAGAAATTACACTGATCAAGCGGATACCTGTTATTTGTTATGGGCTCAGGACTGATTTTAGAACCAAACTATTTGAAGGTTCTTTGCGATTAATGGAGGTTGCTGACTCGATTGAAGAGGTTAAAGCGACTTGTTACTTTTGCAATAGAAAATCGATTTTAAACTTGAGACATGTTGATGGCAGTGCCTGTTTTGAAGGGCCGGTGATCCAGCTCGGTAGCGAAGAGAAATATTATCCCACCTGTTATAGTTGTTACAGAGATCAGCTCATAAAAACAGAGGAAAAGGCGTTGGCAGGCGTCTCTTAAAAGAGCTACTGACTGTTGCTTTAGATTTCGTCTCTTAGAATTTTTTCTCTGTACCGAGCCATTAGTTGGACCATAAAGTGGAGATTGTGAATGGTAGCAAGTGTCAGAGCTGTTATCTCTTTTGCTTTGAATAGGTGATGTAAATAGGCTAATGAGAACTTCTGACAAGTAAGGCAGCTACACCCTTCTTCGGCAGGTCTTAACTCCAAGGCATGGCTAGCTTTTGCGATTTTTAGATGCCCCTTAGATGTTAAAAGGACACCATGCCGCGCAGCTCTTGTTGGATAGGAACTGTCAAAGGTGTCGACCCCTAAGGGTACACACATGTCAATTGATTCGAGGTCTCCAATTCCAAGTAGGTGGTTGGGTTTGGACTCTGGTAGGCGCGGCATAACACCACACAGCATATTAAACATCTCTTGCTTAGTTTTGCCAAGGCTGCCTCCAATCGAAAATCCATCATAATCTAATGAGGTCAGTGTATCACAACTGATCTTTCTAAGCTCTGGATCGACTCCGCCGTGGATAACTGCGTATAGTGCCTGGTTATTTGGATTTTGTTTATGCGCATCAAGAGAGCGTTTTTCCCACCTATGGGTTCTGTCAAGAGACTTTTTTAGTTTTAGGGGATCGATGTGGTAGGGGGGGAGTTCATCGAAACAGATCATGATATCAGCTCCCAGATCTTTTTGGGCTCCAATCGATGTCTCAGGGGTTAAAAGCATTTTGCTGCCATCACGGTAAGATCGAAAGAGTACCCCATCTTCAGTGATTTTTAATACCATTCCATCTGATTTTTTATTCCCGCAACTTTTTAATTCATCGGCTACAGATCCATAAGCCAGGCTAAAGACCTGAAATCCACCAGAATCGGTAATGATCGGATTGTTTCTTTGCATGAATTTATGTAGACCTCCTGCTTGCCGGATGATCTCTGTACCGGGCTGGAGCATAAGGTGGTAGGTGTTACAAAACATCAGCTGGAGCCCAATCGAGTCGACGAGGGTGTTGTCTAGGGTTTTGAGTGTCCCGTGAGTTCCCACACCAACAAAATTGGGTGTGTCTATGATACCGTGGGGGGTATGGATTCTTCCTACCCGGGCCCTTGATTTTTTCGAGGTGTGGATCAGTTCAAAAGAAAAGTATGTCATAAGGAGGGCTCTATGGGTCTAGTAAATATTTTTTTGCAAAAGACGAGTAAGGGAATGAAGCAAAGGATAACGGCTGTTTTAATAACAAAGCTCAGCAGAATAATATCAAATAGACTCTTGACCATTCCATAGAGTCCTAAAAGGGTAAATAAGACCGTATCGATCAGCTGGCTTGTGATCAAAGACCCTGCATTTCTTACACTAAGGGGTTTATGTGGCCATCGCTTTTTTATCCATGCAAATAGCCGAATATCAATCTGTTGTACGATCCAGAAAGAAAGAAGGGAGGCAAATAAAATCCTTGGAGCAGGTGAGAGGATGGCCCTGTAGGCACCATCCATCGAATCATCGATGCTGGGCTGGTATAAAAGATGTATTTTTGCCATAAGAGCAAAGACTATCATAAAATAAAAAGAACGGATGGCTGTTTTTTTTGCTGACTCTAAGCTGAAATATTCTTGTAACAGGTTCAGACTTAAGATCCCACTTACTGCGTAGACATCGCTGCAGGTCACTGTCAGTGAAAAACAATCTATTTGTTTAAGAACAAATAAGTTAGCCAAAACTCCTTGGATACATACCCATGTAACTAGAGCACTCTCTCCGAGTTTAACAGCCCCAAATGTACAGCAGAGAACAGCCAGGATATGGACTAAAAAAATTGCTTCGTTCATTTGATACAAAATCCAATAAAAATGAGATGAATTTTATCCTGATACGATTTAATGGTACAGGGGAATGTAAGAGCTCGGGTAAAGGCTGCTTCTTATAAGGCATCCTATGTTGCTAGATGTTGACATTCATTGCTTTACCTCAATATTTTACTTTTATATAAGACGTATACATTTTTTAACTCATTGCGTTAGCAGCTGTTTAGAAGGGTCCGCCTGACCTGGTTATTGATTCAATGAACTGAGGGGGGCGGTTTTTGTTATTAGATCTTGTAAAAGAAGGTCTTGGAAATCTTATCTGTCGTTAGATGCAACCAGGTTCCTAATATATTTCCTTTTTGCTCAATGATTAAAATGCAAAAGACCGCTTACTATGTAAGCGGTCTTAAAAATACGATCCTATATCTTAAAATAATCTACTGAACTATCCTTGAGCCACACTCAGAATGTTAGCAGCAGCTTCTTTTTGGTTTGCAGAAGCGTTATTTAATGCACTCAATAGCGCCGAACTAGTATTTGATTGCGAATTATAAAAACCAGCGACTGCCGTAGCTGCAGCGGCTTGTTCTTTGATTATTCCTGATGCGTTAGTTGCAACAGAGGTTACTATGTTAGAGGCACCATCAAATCCTGCTTTTGTTATCTGACTTAGATACATCATACTCTCTGCATTAGAGCGGGAAGTCTGACGGTTCATACCTTTTGCGTTTTCTAAACTATCTATCTCTTGTTGTTTTGCTGCAATCATTTCTTGTTGTCTCGCAGGAGGTTGATGCTCAAAAGAAGTATTCGCATCGTCCCTCACAGTGACTTCTTCTAACGTTCCCGTTTCTGCACCTGCTGGGGGAGCTTCGTTGATTGTCTTCATATCCTTTAACTCTGCAGTTTTAGCGTCAATCTCACTAGTTAGCCCTGTTTCAGTGTTCGTTGCTTTATAGGATGTAAAGGCCGAGCCTGCCATCATACCAGCTTGAACGCCAGCGCTTACGCAGCTAAGGATACCTGTTGTCATCTGCCCTTGAGCCTCTCTCAAGGTAGCCCTTCGGTTCTTTCTAGCAGCTTCTATCCCTTCGTCTAGTGTACAGGTGATTAAATCTTGGTTGTTTTGTAAAACTTCTTGGCCCATTTTATTATTATTTACTAAACACTCTAGCTCGTTGTGGGATACATCGAGCGCGAAAGCTAACAAAGCCGATGCTGCATTCGCTGTTAACAGAGGTGAACTCGTTGATTCTGTATAGGAACTTCCTTTAGTTGTCTGTGTATTTGGGTTTGTAGTTTGTGTTGTTGTTGACATAACTTTTTCCTTGTTTTTATCTTTTTTATCTTTTTTAGCCGATACACTGTGTGAGTTTTGTCTGAGGCCCCATTGCCTGTGTCATTGTGCTATTGATGTTGTTTAAAGTGTCATTTTCGCTGCTTAAGAATGTCTTGGTTGCATCAATGTTATTTTGTAGCATCGAGATAATACTGTTACTATCACTGTTGACTATCCCGGCTGTGATTTGCGCTGTCGACACTGCAGCCTGGCCTTGAGCGGCTGTTGTGGAATCGCTGCTGCCCGCTTTTGCTGCGTTATTAGTAATCGCCGTTGTTGCGTCATCGACAAGATCAGAAGCTGCTGTTGAGAGGTTACTCAATATTGTTGAGTTCAGCACCCCAGCCTCTGCTGAGGCGGTTTCTGCGGCGATTCCAGCATTTGTTGCGGCCTGGCCTGCTAGCAGGATAAATAGTGTTCCATTCATGTCGCTCATGTGATTTCCTTATGTTATTTAGATATTTGATTATTAACGCTTACGGTGATGCCCTGAGCTGTTTGATCTGAGGCATAACTTAGCGCTCCAATAGCTGAACTTTGCATATTAGCCCAGTACTCTACCATTGTTTGGGTCATACTGCTTATCCCGGCCACAGTACTTTGCGCTCCTGCGTTTCCTTGAGTTACTTCATTTAATATATTGGCACCTATTGTTCCCGACATCTGGCCAGAAGGACTAGCATCGCAACCTATCGGAGCAGAGCTTGGGTCGTAGTTGGCGTATATAACAGAGGCGGCATAGGCGCTTCCAGCATCTTGGCAATCAGTATAAGTCATCTCTCCAATGGTTCCATCGTATCCTAAGGCTGATTGCTCAGACTGTATAGATTGTTCAAGGGAACTAAGGCTCGACGCGTCAACAGCATTATTATCAACAAGGAACGTCTGTGAGTCTATAGCCATCTTGTTAAAATAGTTAAACTCCGTCATGTCTTGTGTAACATCCGTATTATCGGTATATAAGCTAGGATTAATCACTATATCGGTTTCTACACCAGTCGTTGGGTCAACCGATGCGGGTGTGATCAGGTTAGTAGTGTCTGTCGTCAACATCGTATTAGTCGCATCATTAAGACAAGTTTGAGAGGATGATACGCAAGTAGTTGTGTCAGCTGTCACCTGCATGGCAGCGCCATAAAGCGAAGCCTGTTCCGTACATTCCTGGGCTACTAGCGCAATTATTTCGAGCGCATCGATGGCAATTTGGTGCATAGCGTCCTGATCGAATGTACCGTTCTCCGAAGCGGATATATTGGTTATATCGTCGCTTAGATCACTTATTTGCCCTTGCGTATTTGTAATAGCTTCCTGAGCGTCGATATAAGCCCCTTCATCGGCTGTAATCTGCGCATCTAAAGCGGCACAATTTGTTGGAACTGCTGTCATGGTTTTCCTAATTTTTTGTTTTTATTATTACATTTATTGTCCGTATATACTTATTTTACCCTGTAATTATTAAGCGTTTGTTAATTTATTCTGATTTATTTAATATTACCTTATTAATTATCGATATCTGATTGATTTTGTTGATGTTAGGTTCTAAAAAATATTCTTTTTTTATTTTGCATATCGAAGCTAATAGATAAGGTCTATTTAGCTTGATTTTCTTCTAGATAATCTGCAATAATCTCAATGTCAAAGACTTGTAACTATATTTTAGGTATTTGCTTTCAAATGTAGTAAATATAGCTATTCTCTACATCTCATTCATAATTAGTTGCTTACGTATTGAATATAATTTGACTTGATGTTCCACTTTTTAAAGTCCTCAGGCAGCACTGCTAAAAATTCCTTTAAAATCTCGATGAGACATGTGTTTTTCTGATTTTTCTAATGATATCGTCATTTCTAACGACTTTTTAAGATCTTCGAAAGCTTCTTCAGGCTTGGGGGATTTAAAGATAGACGATATGGCATCGAACAGTATTTGCAGTCGACATTTCTGTGTTAGGCTTCCAATGGTATGCAAAGGAAGTTTGTTTTCTATGCAAGGCCTTTGGGCTTCATGAAGGAAGAAAGAATGGTCAAGCAACAGGCTCAGGATAACGCATCTGCTAGACCCCTCAACACCTTGTTGCTTGGCCAAATTACTCCACGCTTCATAAGTCTTCCAGTCTTGAAAGAAAACCTCTATCAACCAGCGTAATGTGTATGCTTGAATAACATCGATATATTGCCATGTCATATCAGATGCTATTATGTAACGAAAATCATTTTGATTTTCGTATCTTATGGCTATTACCATCCTTTTCTCTTTATGTGCGGCTACCCACAGTTTTTGAGCACAAAGAACGATAATTTCTTCTTTTTCGCCTCGGATACTAATTCTCCTATGGCTCCTATCTTCAATTGCAAAATGCTGCCCTACTTCGACTAATAACCCTCTCTTATTACGGATGAGTTGATTAGATCGAATTTGCGATATGACTTGCACTCCACCGTGCATTTCAGAGGCTGTTTTCACAAAATCAGCGGAACCATAAAACGCATCAGCTAAAATGCATTTTATCTGTAATGAGGGGTGATTCTGAAAAAATCCCGTCAATAAATCAAGAGCTATTTCTAATTTAGACGGATATTTTTTGTTTTTTACCGGTTGCTTTGGACGCTCTTTTTTATGCACTTTCCGCTTCTTTAATTCTTGATCCAGATTCTTCCACTCATGCAATTCAGGATCCGGTTCATAAAATGTAAATCCTACAGGCAATGTAATTTTAGCAGTAACAAGCAGAAGAAATATCAAGTTTTGCCCATTGAAAAAACCATCATATTTCTTATCCTTGATTCTATGGACATGCGCTATATGGGTGGTATTTTTAGACCTCTGATGGTCTGAATCATCAATGACTAGAACCCCTTCTTTTACTCCATAGCGAGAAATGATTAACTTCGTACTAGCTAAAAGCAAAGGATCCCAAGGGATTAGGGCCCATCTGAGCATTTTTGATAAGGCGGAATCAGAGTATTTACCCCCACTCCAGGGCTCCCAAGCCTTCCAATTGATGGTGTTTGTAAAAATCATAGCAGTTAAGCAGAAGGCCAGCCAGGCCTTCTGAGATTTGGTCAGGCTTCCACCGACGCCCTTTAGGGAGTCATTTAATAAGTCGATATATTCTCTTATAAAATCTAGGGCGTTAGCAATCATAAACGGCTCATCTTCAGTGATTTAAAGATGAATATTTTAGTATTTTACTGGATAAATGTTAAGAATTATTTGAGAAAGTTTAAGAAAAGTGGAACATCGAGATTTGATAAGGTAGACTGATGAATTTTTCAATATAGAGGACCCGATACCCTTCTTACCTACATTATATAGGCCTGTCTGGCAGGGCTTGATATAGTCCCTTTGAGTGTTATTGATTTCCAGTTCGGGCTGGGGTTTAGTTCGATGCGTCTCTGAGTGGATTTGTCTTATCTATATCGGTGTATTTTTAGTTTTTATTTTTAAACGCTTATAAATGAGTGTGTTGAATCTTATTTCGATGAAGGCTTTTTTCTTTATAACCTGTATCTTTCAAGGACCTTATCTAATAAAATTTTAACTCCTTAATTCTTAAGGGATAGCTTCTTTTTACTTCTAAATTTACCTCGTATGCTGTATCTTTACTTCTCTTATCTTTTCCGCTTAAAAGGGGATTTTAAACCATGCAAAAAGTTATCCGTTCTACTTGCTGGATGAGTTGTGTTATATGTCTTGCAGCTGTTAGTGGATGTTATCAAGCTCATTCGGATGATGATCTACGTACAGTGCCTGTCACTAATAACCCCCATATCGTACCGAGTGCTGGCTTAAGTAGTCTGTCGGCTTTTGGTTATTAATCCCACCATGTGATAGATCTTATACGGAGGTAGTGTGATTCATTTTAAATCTATTTGTAGGCAACGGTCATGAACAACGAATCGGCATCTAAATATCATTTTTTTAAGGGTGATGTAGAAAAAGCCTTAGCTGAAATCGGCAAGGAGCAGGTCTTGAAATTCCTTAAAAACATGCTCTTGATTCGCAATTTTGAAATACGTGCTGAATCTGGTTATCAACAGGGTAAAATCGGTGGTTTTTTCCATTCTTATATGGGGCAAGAAGCCATTCAAACTGGTGCTATTGCAGCTATGGGGATCGATCAATGGTGGGTAACCTCTTATCGATGCCACGCGCTAGCCCTTCTTCTAGGTGCTACACCAAGTGAACTTATGGCCGAATTATATGGTAAAAGCACTGGTAATGCCAAGGGACGCGGCGGTTCTATGCACTTTTTTACAGATCGTCTCTTAGGAGGCCACGGAATCGTTGGTGGCCAAATCCCGATAGGTACTGGTGCAGCGTTTTCTTTAAAGTACCATAAAAACATCCTCGGTAAAAGCGGGGGGCCTGATGTTGCGGTCTGTTTTTTTGGAGAAGGTGCTGTGGCTCAAGGGGCGTTCCATGAGTCTTTGAATTTATCTGCTTTATGGAAACTGCCTTGTATTTATGTGATTGAAAATAATAAGTGGGGTATGGGAACGGGTGTATCTAGAGCCATTTCTGTCGAACCGATTGCAGAGCTCAAAGCCCCAAGTTTTGGTATCCCCGGTTATACTTTTGATGGAATGGACTTTTTTCAGTGCTATGCAGGTTTTAAGCATGTTTTTGAACAAGCAAAGAAGACATCGATGCCGGTGCTTGTAGAGGTGATTGCAGAGAGATTCCGTGGGCATTCCATTTCCGATCCAGGGCTATATCGCTCAAAAGAAAATGTTCAGTCGTGTATGCAAAGAGATCCTTTGGCTATTATGTTAAAGACACTCACTACCTATGGTATGATCACCGATCAAGAATATCAAGATATGGATAAAGAACAAAAAGAACTTGTTCTATCTGCTATGACTTTTGCTGATCAAAGCCCGTGGCCCGATCCTATTACACTAGAAGAAGACGTATTTGCTCCCTAAAACAAGGAAAGATGGAATTATGCCCATGCAAACAGTGGAACTAAGAGAGGCTATTCGCCAGGCTCTTGATGAAGAAATGGAAAGGGATGCAAAGGTTTTTATCCTAGGTGAAGAAGTGGCTCAATACAATGGTGCATATAAAGTCACCAAGGGGATGTTGGATAAATGGGGCCCAGGCCGTGTGATTGATACGCCGATTGCAGAATTAGGTTTTGCAGGACTGGCTGTCGGTGCTGCCATGACAGGCTTGCGACCGGTTGTTGAGTTTATGAGCTTTAACTTTTCTTTTGTAGCTATCGATCAAATCATCTCCAATGCAATTAAAATGCATTACATGTCCGGTAATCGCTTTAGCGTGCCTATTGTCTTTCGCGGGCCTAACGGTGCTGCAGCGCAGGTCTCTTCCCAGCACTCCCATTGCGTCGAAGCATTATTTGGAAATTTACCAGGCTTAATTATCTTAGCTCCCAGCAATCCATACGATGCCAAGGGGCTTTTAAAATCGGCTATTCGCAATAATAATCCTGTTTTATTTTTGGAGAGTGAGCTTACCTACGGTGATAAAATGGATATCCCTACCGAAGAATATTTAGTTCCTATCGGTAAGGCAAAAGTTGTCACTGCAGGTAAACACGTAACTCTTGTCGCCCATAGCCGTATGGTCTCACTCTGTAGACAAGCTGCAGAAGAATTACTCAAAAAAGGAATACAGGTGGAGCTCATCGATCTGCGAACGATCAAGCCCTTAGATATTGGAACAATTGCCGAATCTGTTAAAAAAACAAGTTATTGCGTTCTTGTCGAAGAAGGACATACCTTTGCCGGTATTTGCGCCGAAGTCGGTTTTCAGATTGCAGAGCATTGTTTTGATTACCTAGATGCCCCAGTTAGCAGGGTGACTCAAAGAGAAACACCGATGCCGTATTCTAAGGTCTTAGAAAAAGAGACTATGCCGACAAAAGAAAAAATTATTGAAGCGATTATCCGAGTCTTATCTTAATAGGGAGCAAAAACACATATGCCTTTTACTCTGACTATGCCAAAACTTTCTCCTACCATGGAAGAAGGAATAATTACGAAATGGCGAAAAAAAGTAGGAGATCACGTTCAAGCAGATGATGTCTTATTTGAAGTGGCAACCGATAAAGCAACTGTGGAGCATACTGCGTTAGATGCTGGTTTTTTACGCAAGATTCTGATCGATGAAGGGAAAGATGCTGTAGTCAACCAGCCTGTTGCTATCTTTACTGAGAAAGCTGATGAAAGTATTGAAGGCTACCTTCCTGAAGGAGTGATGCCGGCCTCCAAAAAGGCACCCGCTGAGCCCTCATCTGCTCCAACCTCTCTTGAGCATAAGGGACAGCCTGCCCCAAGCGTCGAGGTTAAATCAACCCCTTCTATGCAACAGCCGGCCTTTGTTCCTGAGCCAGCTGTTGAGGGATACGTTTTTCCGATAGTCGATACAGATGCCCATGTTAAAGCCTCTCCTTTAGCAAAAAAAATCGCCTCTGAAAAAGGGATCAATATTCATACCGTTCGGGGATCTGGTCCTCATGGTCGTATACTCAGTCGTGATATCAGCTCTGGTCAGCCTTCTGCTTTGATTGCCTTCGGCAGTAAGGGGGTTCCAACAGATGCTCCAGGTTCGTATGAGGAAACCCCTCTTACGCCTATACGCAAAGTCATTGCACAGCGTCTACAGCAGTCTAAATCGTTTATACCCCATTTTTATGTTTCTCAAGATGTGAATGCAGAAGCGATGATTGCTTTGCGAGATCAGCTGAAAGTAATTGGCCATAAAATCACATTTAATGATCTGATGATTAAAGCTGTGGCTCTGTCTTTAAAAGAGCATCCAGAAATGAACAGTGGATACAACTCTGTAAGCTCCTCTATCATTCGTTTTAAAACAATCGATATTTCTGTGGCAGTAAGTATTCCATCGGGTCTTATTACACCTATCCTTCGTCATGCTGATTATAAATCGATCGGTCAGATTTCTGCGGAAGTAAAGCTCCTTGCTCAGAAAGCAAAAGAGGGTAAATTAATCAGAGAGGAATATGTCGGTGGTTCATTTACCATATCCAATCTAGGGATGTTTGGCATCTCTGGGTTTGTAGGGGTCATCAATCCTCCTCAAGCAGGTATTTTATGTGTCGGTGGCATTGAAGATAAACCTGTTATCAAAAATGGAGCGGTAGTGCCTGGTAAATCTATGAATATTACCCTATCGGCGGATCACCGTGTGGTCGACGGCTCTGATGGCGCTAAATTTATTAAGACCTTGCAGAAATACCTGGAAAATCCGGCAGCTCTTATTATTTGATCTATTGAAAGTAAAGCGGAAAATGAGGGGCAATCTTTTTTTTCGCTTTGCTATAACCATCCTTTTTTTCTGAACAATCGATAACAGTATATACAGAAGATGACTGTCAGTGACCATAAAACCCCGAACATATGCTCGAATTCTGAAAATGGCAGTTTAACATTCATACCGTAAAAACTCGCGATCATCGTCGGGATACTAAAAATAATCGTTAGAGCAGTCAGAAATTTAATCGTTTTATTTAGATTAATTGTAAAGATGATTTGATACGATTCTCTCATGCTCCGAATGGTTTTATTAACAATGGCACACAGATCTTCAGACTGTTTAATTGCATTGAGTACATCGTCAATATGCTCTTGATCTTTTTCATGCAGCGTTATGAATTTTCCGGTGAGAATCGATTCCAACACGCTGCGCAGAGGAATTAAGGAAGAATGGTATTGATTCATTACTTCTTCATGGTGAGTTAGTGTAAGAATATCTTCACTCTCGACCCTTGCCATTTCTTTTTGCTGTGTCAGTACATTATGGCGGACTCGTCTGATATGTAGGGTAAATTCCTGTGTGATTCTCATAAGTAGCTGTACTAAGACTTTTAAACTATGACTGTCTGGGATTTTATTTTTTTTTGTAAGAAAGTTTTTAATGAAAGTGGTGTGACTTGGGGTAATCGTGATAAAATAATGGGGTGTCATCACAATTGTCAGTGTAATTGTATAAAGGCCTGATTCTACGTCGATCGGGTGTCTTAAATATAAAATAATCGATCCACCAACTTTTTCTACTCTTGGGATTTCATATCGATCAAGAGCATCTTGGAGAGTGACAAATTCAATACCTGTGATTTCGCAAATTTTTTGCAGATCACTTGCAAGGGCGCTTTCTACATGAATCCAGCAACCATGTATGGGCTCGTCAATATAGGAAAATTCAGCATCTTTATTTTGTTTGCAGTAGTACGAGATCATAAGACCCCTTTCTTAACTTAATGTTAAACTAGGGTAATCTGCTATTTTATGCAAGGGTGGCTATCGACTGTTTTCTAAGGCTGCAAGACGTTGTTCTAATTCTTCGATTTTTTTGACATAGTCCCCAATTTTACGTAGGTGGACCTGCTGTCTGTTATAATCAGATAGTGGCATAACGGGTACTCCAGCGTATTTGCCGGGTTTATGCATTGATTTGCTTACACCACCTTTCGATGCAATCATGATTCCAGATCCGATTTCTATATGTCCTACGATACCCGACTGGCCACCGATGACTACATTGCGTCCTGTTTTAGTAGAGCCTGCAATTCCTGTCTGCGATACGATAAGGTTACTTGGACCTACCTGGACGTTATGTGCAATTTGGACAAGGTTATCAATTTTTGTGTTTTCTTTAATTTTAGTCGATTTAAACCGAGCCCGATCAATCGTGGTCAGTGATCCGATTTCCACATCATCTTCAATCAATACGTTGCCTAACTGATCTAATTTGCTATGCCAGCCCTTTGTGTTTGTGGTAAAACCAAATCCACACGAGCCAATAATTGTACCTGGCTGCAGGATGACTCTATTACCTACGATACATTTTTCTCTGATAACGACATGGGGATGTATTAGACAGTCTACACCTATCTGAACGCCAGAACCAATCGATACATGGGACCGGATCTGTGTTCGATCTCCAATAACGCATCCTTGATCAATCACTACATAGGGTCCGATGTTTACCTTGTCACCAATCATTGCAGAGGGATGAATAACAGCTGTTGGATGAACCCCTTGAAATCCACTCTGGTTATATTCTGAGATCAAAAACAATTCTACAATCGTTTGAAAGGTCCTCGATGGGTGATCTGAAATTAAGTAGTTTTTTCCTGCTTGAGTAGGAGTGTGGGGATCTATACAGAAGATCCCCGCTTGAGAATGCTGTATGGCTTCTTTGTATTTTGGATTCGCTAAAAAAGAGACATCACGAACTCCTGCTGTCTCCAGTGTATCTACACCAGAGACGGTATGTGTAAGGTCACCAAAGCCTTGGCTTTGAGTGAGGGCAGCTAGTTCTTGTAGTGTATATTGTTTAGATCCATTGCCAGACATTTATTTCCCTTCACCTTGATTCGATACTGGTGTGACTTTCTTTTTTTTACTTTCCAGTTCAAAATTTTTATCCATTTCAGCGATAACTAAATTGGTAATGTCGGTAGCTGGATTATAGAAAAAACAGGCTTCCTTATTCACAACCATATTGAGTTTTTTGTCTTTAGCGACTTTTTCTGCAGCGGATTGAATCGTTGCGCTGACAGTCTGCACAATTTTCATATTCGCTTGGTTAAGAACTTGGTAATATTGGTTTTGGTATCTGCCTAGTTCATCGCTTAAAGATCTGATTTTATTTTTCAGTTCTTCTTCAGCTTCAGGAGATAGACCATCCATGTAATCTGCATCATTAAATTTCGCTGCAAGCTCGTTGATTTGCTTTTCGGTCCCTTCTAAGTGAGCCGCCATCTGTCCTTTCATATTTTCAAAAGAGGCTTGTTCTTCTTTGCCTATTTTTGAGTCAGAAATACAATGAGCAAAGTTTACAATGCCGAAATTGCTGTTATCTGCAAAAGCAGGGGAAATAAGGGAAAGTCCTAAAGCAGCGATTGAGGCTTTAAAAAAATGGTGGTTCATATTGATTTCTCCGTGGGGTTAAAATTGTCCGCCTAATGAGAAGAAGAACTTACGTACTTCACTCCTTGAGTCAGGATTCACCGGGAAACCCATTCCTAGTACAATAGGTATCCGGTTCATTACTTGTAATCTGGTTCCAAATCCATAGCTGAGGCGAAAATCGCTTACATTAAATGTACTAGTTGAGATCGATCCGGCATCAGCAAAAAGAAAAATATCCATTGGGCGAAACACCTCATGTAGGTATTCGAAAGAGACAAGACCAGAAGATATTCCCCCTGTTGGACTCCCGTCCTGTAGATGGGGCCCTAAATCAAAAGCCTTATATCCTCGGACTGTGTTTTCTCCTCCCATAAAAAATCTTTCACTTAAAGGGATGTTCTCATAATTATGACATTGAAAGATCGGTTGGATGAATCGAAAATCAAAACGGTATTTCATGATTCCGTTTTTCCACAAAGGGGTATAATAAGAGTTAAGATAGCCATAACGCAAAAAGCTAATATCACCAAAGATCCCTGCAAATTCAGCTTCGAGAAGCGATCTAAAGCCTCTATGTGGTTTAAAGGCGTTATCTGTAGAGTCAAAGGAAACGTTGGCCGAAAGAGCTGTTAAAAAGCCTTCTTTAGCTACTTTTTCCCGTTCTAATTTGTTTTTTGCATGAATATGAGAGATGGTATCCTTCACTCGATATTTTGTGCCGAATGACCAAAAAGGAGCAAAAGGATACGAGGCGTTAACCGATCCTCCGTACGTCTTAATATTATAATCTTTAGACTGTAGACTACTATCTGTGAAGTTCAGATCAAATCCTGCTCGCCATAAGGTATCTCGTAAGTAGGGGGTCATCCATGCTGCGGTATAAGATGTTTGCTTGGCTCCTACGCTGACTTTGGCGTGTGCATATTCACCACCACCACGCAGGGCTGATAAGCCTTTGGTAAAGACCTCGCCTATCCCTGTATAGTTGAAATTTGTTTCTGTTAGATCCAAGCCTCCAAATAAGCTATCGGCTGAGCTTAATCCGAAAAAGAGACTGATGTTTCCTGTTGTGGTTTCTTCGACTTCTATATAGACATCTCGGTAATTGTCTCCAAGTAATTGATCATCTTGTGTTCGAACAGAATAAACGTTGACATTTTTAAAATAGCCGATGTTTTGTAGGCGCCGTTCGGTGGCTTTTAATCTAGCGGAATCAAACGTTTCACCAGGAATTAAAAGGGATTCTCGTAAGATAACGTGGCTTTCTGTTTGGGCATTGCCTAGGATGTGGATGAGTCCAATTTTATATTGTTCTCCCTCTTCTATTCGAAATTCCACGTTATAAATAGGAGAGGCAGCCACAAGCTTGGTATCATATTGTACGCTTGTTTCAATATATCCTTTTCTACCGTAGAGGTCTTTAATGTTTTGTGCCGTCTGCCTTAACTCTTCGGGGGAGTATACATCTTCAGGGCGCGCTCTAAAAACTCTCTCGATTTCTTCGTCAGTAAAAAGCTTGTTGCCGTGGAATGTGATTTTCCCAAAGTGATAAATAGCTCCTCGCTCAGCTGTGATATCGATTAGAATTTTCCCTTCTTGGGGAGCTTCTTTGACTCTAATAGTCACTTTGGCGTCGGCATATCCTTTGTTTTGAAGAAAATTAATGATTGTAAGCTGATCCTGTTCCAGCGCTTCTTCGTGATAAGATCCTTCTCCTGTAATCCAACTAGTTAGTAAGTTGTATTTTTTCGTATAGATCATAGCAAGAAGCTCTGAGCTTTCATCGCTTGTAAATCCATTAAATACAATATCATCAATTTTCCCGGATCTACCTTCTTTAACCTCGACTAGAATGTCAATTTCATTGGTTTTTTTATCCGCTGTAATTTTGTACTGGAGTTGCGATTCAAAATAGCCTTTTTTAATATAGAATTCTTTGACTTTATTAAATGATTTATTAAATCCTTGCCGATCAAAAGTCTCGCCGGGTTTAAGACCGAGTTCTTTTTGTAGCGTTTTGGTTTTAATGTATTGATTGCCTTCCCAATGAATCGTCCGTATAGAGGGTCTAGGCCAGATTTTTAGCGATATATAAATTTGCCCGTTGATTTGTTCGATACTGGGTTCAATTCGATCATAATCCAAAGATAGAGTTTTTAAATCCTCATCAAAAATTGCTTGAGAAAATGGCTCACCAGCTTGTGTTTTCAGTTTGTTTAATACGGTTTTGCTGTCAAAGGATTGGTTGGCTGGAAGATTTTCTGGGATGATTTCAATTTTTCCCACTGGGCTCTTCTCGAAGGCTTCAGTTGCAGGTTGTGTCCATGAATGTAAATAAGGACTGGATGTAAACAGTATGAGGGAGGTCAGTAGAGTAAATCGATTAGTCATGCGCCTGTTCAAATTTAAGTGTTTTGTTAGTTCCTAACAATTTGTCAAAGTTAGATCAAAAATAAATTCAGCAGATCTAACTCTTTGTTTTTTGAACAGCTGATGATATAGAATCAAAAGGAATTTATGCAAGATGAGAAAATATCGAGATTTTTTGG
The DNA here is from genome assembly GCA_945875745.1 of Chlamydia trachomatis. Lineage (GTDB taxonomy): Bacteria > Chlamydiota > Chlamydiia > Chlamydiales > Rhabdochlamydiaceae > VGMB01. Next base: position 14,079 of record CAMCLJ010000003.1, on the reverse strand, counting down.
TTTTAAAGAGGGAAGATAAGATCTGAAAAATAAGTAATTTTTCTATTTGATGCACAATTTGAATAGACCATCTTTTAAGATAGGCTATGCATCAACGATTATGCTTTTAATCAAAGCTCTGTTTTACCAGAGCTAATTGCTGATTGATATTTGTCTCAGAATGATCCCGTCATTCGGTCAAGCGCCAATCGGTAAAGATTGAGTCCCTTACATCACTGTCTCTGCCACCCGGCTCTAATTCCTCGTACCCGGGTGGAACCACATCTTTGTAGTTTTTAATAAATTCTTCCAATTCTAATGTGGCTTTGACCTTCTCACTAAGAAATTTTTTAGCTTCTTTGGGTGCCCACCGGCCCATCTCTTCCCAATTTCGTATTCCCTCAGATGCATGCTCTAGTGCTTTTGGATTTTGCAGAACTGCGATACAAACCAACTCTGTATTATCCTTTACCTCTTGAGTTGCATTTCTTAGAGCAAGTCCATTTCTTTGTAGGATTTTCTCCATCGTAGGTCGGTCGGCACAGTATCTTTTAATTGTGGTCTCGTATGCCTTTTTTTCTTCTTTGGTTAACCCCTCTAAGGCTTTGGGATCGCTGAGCATTTCCGTGACCAGCTCTATATGCGCATTTAAGGCGCTGGATTCAGCGGGCGGGGTTGAGTGCAGTTTTGAGGCTGCTTCGCGCATTCGAACCATAATTGAGTTGCAATCTGTACTTGATGGCAATAATTTCTGGGCTTGTGTTGAAACTTTATTTAGGAATCCTTGAATTGGAGAAAGCATATGATATCCTCTAATATATTGTTTTTATTTAAATATGATTTTACATTTTATTTATTTATTTATTTTAAATAATTAATTAATTTTTAATTAATTTTATTTTTTATGTAATGTATTGGGTGTTAAAGGCTCCTGTATTAGCTTTCAAGAAGTCTTTTGATGGTTCATTCGTTATGGAAAGAAAAGTGGTTTAGAGCTTTTTAGTGTTCTTTATGAATGTAAATTTTTTATTTTAAAGATGTTACAACATTTTAAACTGTAGCTCTGAGAAGTCCGATAACTAGATTAAGTAATGAATAGAGCTTAATATCCATTCGATAGTTTTTTAATTTTTTTTGTATTTTAAAGAAATATTTGCCATATTCGATCTCTAGTAAATTGATCTTAAACTTATCTAACCGACTTTTTTTTATGTGTCGGTAAGCAGATCGATCTTTAATTTTTTGTTTTCTTTAGATTTCTTATGGTCTGGTTATTTTTACATGTTAGGAGTAAAACTTATGCGCGTTTCACCTTATCTCAATCGTTTATTTTTGATTCTTCTGAAAGCTAACTCCACCTTCAAATCTAAAATTTTTTATTCTCAGGCCTGCCAAGATGCGTTCGTTTATACGCTTTTATATGATATTGAGAAAAAGAGCGATAAAGGGTACTACCTTGAGATTGGGGCAGCTCATCCGATTCGTATCAGCAATACGTATTTCCTAGAAAAAAATTTAGATTGGAAAGGGTTGAGTATAGAAATTAGCCCCCATTATCAAAAGCTCTGGGCTAGAAAACGTCGCAATCAACTCTTGTTAGTTGATGCCACTCAAACAGATTACTCAATTATTTTAAAACCATTTCCTAAGATCATAGATTATCTGTCTGTCGATGTAGATGGGCAATATGATGTTGTGTTAAATAAGATTCCTTTCGACAAGTACATCTTCAAAATTATTACAATTGAACATGATTTTTACAGGTTTGGTGCAATATATAAAGATAAGGAAAGACAGATCCTGACATCTCTTGGCTATCAATTGTTGTGTTCTGATGTCCTGGCTATGGGTCAAGGTTCTTTCGAAGATTGGTGGGTCCACCCTTCAGGATTTGCCAAAGAAAAATTACAAGAACTCCTTTCCTTAGATCTAAAAGAAAAAGATCCTAATGAAATTATTTCGATCCTAATCCATCGATTTAATTCTGAGACTGACAGTCTCATTTAGAATGTTTGCCTTCCTACCAGAGCTTTAGCTAGGGTGCCCCCATCTACGTATTCAAGGGAACTTCCCATAGGCATGCCCATGGCCGGCCTTGAGACCATGATTCCCCACTCGTTGAGTTGTTCTTTAAGATACAGAGCTGTTGCATCTCCTTCGAGAGTCGAATCCAGGGCTAATATCACATCTCGAATATTCCCATTGACAATTCTTTCCTTGATCCTTTCTATTTGCAAGTCTTGTGGTGTTTTACCTTCCAGTGGTGATAGAAGGCCGCCTAGCACGTGGTAGAGTCCTTTATATACTCCTGTTTCTTCAATTGGATAGATATCTTTTGCAGATGAAATAATGCATAGGATACCGGTATCTCGCAGGCTGGGGTCGCAAAATCTACACTGCAGGTTTTCTATAAGACCACCACATTCTCTGCAGGAGGCAACTTTTTCTTTGAGAGTAATGAGTAATTCTCCAAGGGATGAAAGTGATTGTTGATGCCAGTTAAGTGCTTGAAAGGCGTACCGTTCGGCTGTTTTTGTCCCAACTCCCGGAAGCTTTTTAAAAAAAGAGATAAGGGTATCTATTGTTTGGGGGTATCGAACCATAAGGATATCCTTTGGTGTTATAGATTGTTACTCGGTTTAATCTAACGTATTATTGAAAAAAGAAGAAGAGTCGAATTCTTTATTAAAAATAAATGTTGAATCTGATGCAACAATCTCTAAAAATTCCCCTTTTGTTTTTTCAATACATGGGATAAAATTGACAGGGTTAATCTATTAAATTTTAGTTTGAAGGAATTCGCATGTCTTTAAAAGCTAGGATCATTGGCACTGGTTCCTATGTCCCTCATCGAGTGCTAACCAATCAGGATTTGGAAAAATTGGTGGAGACATCCGACGAGTGGATTGTAAGTAGAACTGGGATGAAGCAGCGACGTATTGCAGCCGATGATGAGTTTACCTCAGACATGGGCTATCAAGCTGCTAAGGCAGCTATTAAAAAAGCTCAGATTGATCCAGAGGCTATTGAACTCATTTTAGTTGCAACCCTTACCCCTGATCATGTCTTCCCAAGCACTGCATGTTTGGTGCAATCAAAGCTAAAGGCATCTAAAGCTGCAGCTGTCGATGTACAGGCTGCTTGCACAGGATATATTTATTGTCTAGCGATGGCTAAAGCTTTCGTTGAATCTGGAATGTATAAGAATGTCCTTTTAGTAGCCTCTGAGAAGCTTTCTTCGATTGTCGACTATAAAGATCGCAATACTTGTGTTTTATTCGGGGACGGAGCCTCAGCCTGTGTCGTTAGCAGTGATCTTTCGAAACCTGGCCTGTCTATTCGAGAAGTATGTCTTGGAGCTGATGGAGATCAATCGCAATTGCTCATCCTGCCAGCTGGTGGATCGAGAATGCCGGCATCTCAAGAAACCGTTGCCGCAGATCTTCATTTTTTAAAGATGGATGGAAAAGATGTCTTTAAGCACGCGGTACGTAGAATGGAAGCTTCTTCTAAGCAATGTTTAGAAAAAGTAGGTCTTACAGATCAAGATGTTAGCTGGCTGGTGCCCCACCAGGCAAACGTCCGTATTATAGAAGCGATAGCTAAACGGTTTGAAGTGCCTATGGACAGAGTCTTTATGACAATTGAAAAATATGGAAACACCTCTGCTTCGTCTATCGGTATTGCTTTAGATGAATTATTACAAGAAAAAGAGATCGCTTTTGGGGCACACCTGCTGCTTACAGCGTTCGGTGCCGGTCTTACCTGGGGCTCCTCGATACTTACTAAGGAGATGGGAAAATGAAGAAACAGATTGCTTTTTTATTTCCAGGACAAGGTGCTCAATATGTAGGTATGGGAAAAGATTTTTATAACGCCTACGAAGTAGCAAGACAGGTCTTTGATGAGGCTGATCGTATCTTAGGATATAAGTTTTCTGATTTGATTTTTACAGGTTCAAAGGAAGAGCTTACTCTTACAAAAAACAGTCAGTTAGCTATTTATATTGTTAGTTACGCTATTTTAAAGGTATGCCAGCAAGAGATGCCGTTGGTTAATCCGGTAGTTTGCGCTGGATTAAGTCTTGGAGAGTATACAGCTCTTACAGCATCTAGTAAAATTTCTTTTGAAGATTGTCTTCTTCTTGTCCAGCACAGGGCCCAGTTCATGAATGATGCTTGCATATCTCATCCTGGTTCTATGTCGGTTATTTTAGGGATGGAAGAAGACGTTGTAGCTGAGGTATTATCTTCACCTCAATTATCAGATGTTGGTATTGCCAATCTCAATTGTCCAGGTCAAATCGTGATTGCCGGCAATATAGAAGGACTTGCAAAAGCAGGGGAGCATTTAAGAGAAAGGGGCGCTCGCCGCATCCTTCCGCTCGATGTATCTGGTGCTTTTCATAGCTGTCTTATGAAAGAGGCTCAAGATCGATTAGCTCCCTATCTTAATAATGTTCATTTAGCTAAGAGCTCCGTGGATTTAGTCATGAATACAACAGGGGATTATGTCTGTGATTTATCTGAGATTCGCAAACAGTTAATAGAGCAGGTGGTCCGTCCAGTACGTTGGGAAAAAGGGATTCGTTCCATGTTAGATCATGGGGTTGATCTTTTCGTTGAAATTGGCTGTGGTAAAACGCTAGCTGGGATGAATAAACGGATTGGGGTAGCTGTACCTACAATTAGTATTGAAAAAATTGAAGACCTACAAGATTTCTTAAAGGAATGTACAACATGCAGCTGCTAAAACAAAAAAAAGCGATTATTACTGGCGGGACAGCAGGTATTGGTAAGGAAATTGCTTTGAGTTTTGCAAAGCAAGGGGCTCATGTGGCCATTTTTGGGACAAACCAAGAACGTGCTGCTGAAGTGTTAAAAGAGCTCGAGGGGCTCCGTCTTTTTCCAGAGCAAGAATTCAGATCTGAAATTCTCGATGTGTCAAGTAAGGTCAGCGTCGATACAGTCATACAAGGTATCCTTGCGGCATGGGGCAATATCGATATCCTCGTTAATAATGCAGGGATTACCCGTGATGGTCTTTTAATGAAGATGTCAGAAAAAGACTGGGACGATGTGATCGATACTAATTTGAAATCAGTATATAATCTGTGCCAAGCTCTTGTTCGCCCTATGCTTAAGGCCCGGGCAGGAAAAATTATTAATATATCCTCTGTTGTCGGATTGACAGGAAATGCCGGTCAGGTAAATTATACTGCCTCCAAAGCGGGGATGATTGGTCTGACAAAAGCCCTCGCCCAAGAAGTTGCAACCCGAGCGATTTGTGTGAATTGTATAGCTCCTGGATTTATTCGAACAAAAATGACCGATGTGCTGACAGATCAGCAAAAAGAAGTTATTGTAAAGAAGATCCCTATGGGCCGCTTAGGATGCACAGAAGATATTGCCAATGCGGCGATTTTTTTAGCCAGCCCACTATCCGATTATATCACCGGTCAGGTGCTGACTGTTGATGGTGGCATGGTAATGTAGTTTTTATTGTATAAACCGAAAGGAAAGTAGATATGTCCATTGAAAAAGAAGTTATAGATATCGTTGTAGAACAACTAGGTGTAGATGAAGCTGATGTTTCAGCTTCTAAGTCATTTGTAGAAGATTTAAATGCAGATTCTTTGGATCTTACAGAGCTTATTATGACATTTGAAGAGCGTTTTGGTTTTGAGATTTCGGAAGAAGAAGCTGAGAAACTTAAAACTGTAGGCGATGTAATCGCGTACATCAAAAAGAAAAAAGGGTAAGCCCATTCTATCCTTATCCGGCAGAGGGGATTAGTTGATCACTTAATCCCCCTGCCGGATCTATCTTTTACTCAAGTTTCTTTGTTCTTTTTTGCTTATAAATACACAGGTTCAATATGAGAGCTGGTACTTCAAGGTCAGGCTGATGATTGCCATATTCAAGCAAAGCCATTTCGCAGTATGTATATTAAGATAGCACAGCCGATAAAACAACCCACTTCTCGGAATTTTTCTCATGGCAAAACTCTCGAGCAGACAGTGTGGCGGTATGCAAGATCCCAGCTATGATCAGGTATGGCCCTCCAATAAGAATGTCTAGAAGACCGAAGGCTATCATCTCTGGGTGGCAATCTTTTCGCAATAAAATCGCTGTAACAGTGTAAATAATCCCATATGCCAGTTTTGCTATTCCATAGGCTATGCGCAGGACGCCCTGAGCTATTTGGCCTATCCCGTCAAAGAACCCACCTTTAGTTGCATTATTTATTTCTCTTGCAATTGGAGGTGGTAGGTCTTCATCTATAAAACGCTTATAAAGAGAATCATTCAATATTTTTATATTTTCTATCATAATTTTACCATTAAATAATTTTTGTTTTTATTTTACGTTTTAATTGTTAATTTTTTATAAATAATATATTTTCAAATTAAAATAAATTATTTATAATTTAAATTTTAAACAATTTGAATATAAGGAATGAATTCCTCATTTTTACATCTATGCAGCTGCTGAGGAGTCCGTTAAGATTGGAATTTCTTAGTTGTTATGCTACCTTTTAGGGATTGCAGTGACTGCAGTATTGAGCGCTAGCTCTGAGTATCCCATCTTCCCTCGGTTTTTCTTTTTGGTTATGACATTTAGAACATCCGAAAATATAGGATCTTATCATATCAGTTTCTGAGCCGCAATGAGCGCATTCTAACCCAGCTTTTTTTTCTACCACCGACCAGCCTGGATGATTGCAGAAGGGGCAGGGTGTAGCAAGTCTCTTGGCAAAATCATAGGCCAGTTATTTAATTACGCCCATCCTAGTTGGATTCATGTGCGCGCGCATATCAGTTTCAACAAGTGCCTGCCCATCATCGGATAAAGAGCAGCATTCTAAAAATACACGTTCGAGGGCATCTCTATTTTGTATTCCTTTGTAAATCTTATCGATCTGATTGGATTTATTGGCCCGAATAATTAAGACGTGTGAAGGAAATAAGACTTGTTTTGCAAAATTATTTAAAATGCTTAGATCGGAAATAACCTTCCGATCATAGTTGGTATTGGTGGTCACAAGAGTGTGGTGAAGCGCTAAATTTCTTTCTTGATCAATGAAATATAAAATCTTATGATCCGATGCCATATAGGGTATAAAAGGGTGAGGACCAAAGCTTCCTTCATTTGCAGCAGCAATAGGAATGTTAGTTGCAGATATTGCTAGCTCACATTTTTGACGCGCGCAAGTGAGAGCTGAGGTTTTATGCTCTACTTCTGCCGTAAAAGTTCCTAGCTGATCGGTATCTATATTTGCCGGGATGCTGTTGAGTCCAAGTATCTGAGAAAGAACAGGTCCAATGACCTATTCTTTCTTATGCATCGTAGCAATAACTGCCAGTTGATTGTGATATAATCTCTCTTTCATTACGTCAGTGTCTGGCCCTCGCTCATTTGAAACCATTCTTTTTGATTGATCAGCCGATAGGCTTTGTTTTGGCTTGGATCGATCGATATAAAAGTAATCCACTACCGCTAGTCCTTTCTCCAGAGCCCTGTGTGTATCGAGCCAAGGCCCTTGAGGCATTAGAAAAAGCAGGAATTAGATGGAAAATCGTCTTTATCAGTCCAAGTTATGCTGGCATTGTAGCAGCTGTTAATGGGGGAATGGGCATTACCACTTTACCAAGAACTATGATACCTCGCGGATTGCAGCTGCTTAAGGATCCTCGCCTGCCTTCTTTGCCAGATATACACGTCTCTTTACTCAAACAAGCAGATACAAATGTATGTTTTCAAAGTCTAGAGGAGTTTCTATTAAAGAAATTAAATACTGGATAATAGAAATTAATTGCTTGTTTTTACATCTACCCAAGTGTCATGCATAATTTGTTGAGGGACAATTTCTTCTATAAAATGAAACCGATCAAATTCCTCTGATGAGGCATCAATGAGTTCTCTTGCTTTCGGATCAATTTTCAGATCAGTTAAGTTCTGTACTGTAGAGGGAAAAAATCCAAAAGTCTCAAAGTGTGTTTTTACCGATTCATGTTGAAACAAGTAGTTAATAAACCGGTAGGTATATTCTTGTTTGTCTGTGGTAGCTGGCAGAGCTAGATTTTCGATGCATATGAAGGTTCCTTCTTTGGGTATGACAAAGGAAACGAAGGGGAACTGCCTCATTGTTTTCCAGATATAGGAGCTAGAGGCTACAACAACAGGACAGTTTCTCGTTGCAAGAAAATAATCGCCTCTAAAGCTTGCATATGCCTCGACCCATTGTTTTTGCTCAGTCAGTAGATTTTTTACCTCTTGTATTTGTAGAAGAGAAAGAGGGGTTGTCTTTTCAAATAAATAAAATGCTCCAAAAAGGAGCGCTTCAATTGGATCGTTTGTCATTGCAATACGGTAATCGATAGAGTTTTTATCAAAGATAAGTTTCCAGCTAGGATCTAAAGAGCGTTTGGAGAAAAAATCTTTATCGATGCCAAATCCAAAAACCTCCCATTCGAACGGAATAGAATATGTATTGGCTGGATCAAAATGGTGGCCGAGTAAGTTTTGGTTGATTTCTTTCCAAAATAGAAGCTTGTCTTTATCAAGTGGGTGAAGTAGCTCATCTTGGATAAGGATCTTTACTGCGTAATCAGATGGGATAATAAGATCATAACCTCTACCCCTTGTGGCTTTCATTTTGACAATAAGCTCTTCATTGGATGAGTAGTAGCTCATCCGTACTTTGATTCCGCTGTCTTTTTCAAATTTGGTAATAATTGATGGTTCTAAAATATCTCCCCATGCAAATACGTTGATAATTTTTTCACCACGATGAGCAAAGGAAGTTTGCATATAAAGACAGACGGTAAGAAGAGTGATCCAAGCAAAGACTATAAAAGAGCGGATAACTCTATTTTTCATTACAGAATCCTCACTCTTGTTTTAAAAGAGAAAAACAACAGGGCAAATAAGGTGCTCAGAGCCAGTAGAACAGCAGATAAAGCGTTCACGATAGGAGAGACTCCAGAGCGTAGCATCGACATAATATAAAGGGATAGAGTCTGAGAGGAACTGCCTGCACAAAAATAAGCTAGGATAAAATCATCAAAAGAGATGATAAAGACCAGCAGCCCTGTCGAAATCAATGAGGGTCTTAGTAATCGTAGAGTGATTTTAAAGAATGTTTGGATCGGTGACGCTCCAAGGATTAATGAGGCCTCAGTGAGTTTAGGATCAAGCTCGAGAAAGCGGGCGTAGACAATAGGGATAACAAATCCAAGCCCCAGGAGTGTATGAGCTAAAATTAGCGTGCTAAGACCAAGAGGAATGCTTACAAGAGTAAAAAAGCCAAGTAAACTGACTGCTAATACAGTTTCAGGGATTACTACATTGCCGTAGAAAAGAGAAAGCATTTTACCAATTTTTCCTCCTTGAACCGCATAGAAAATCAGAAAAATTCCAAGTAAAAGAGAAATGCAGGTAGAAGAGGCGGCTACAATCATCGAGTTTAAAAAAGATTTCCAAAGGTACGTTGCCTGCAGTAGCTCTTGATACCACTTAAGAGAAAATTGTTTCCATGGAGCTGGAAAGCTTTCGGAATTAAAAGAGAAGACCAAAAGTACAATAATCGGTACGTACAGAAATAGATAGGTCATGCACAAAAAAGAAAAGGAGAGGATTTTAGGTGCTTTATATAGGTTTTGCATTTCTTTTTTTTGGCATTATGAGTTTGTTAAGTAATTGATAAAGCCCCATTGCACTCAAAAGTAGACATAGGCAAGCGACAACTGTAAAGGCGGCTCCAAGAGATCCAGTTTGATCTCCAAGGATATAATGGGAGACTACGCTACCCACAAACATATATTTATCCCCTCCCATTAGTTCGGGGATCGCAAATTCTCCAAAAGCTGGGATGTATATAAGAAAAAATCCTGCTCTAATTCCCCCAATTGTTAATGGAAGCATAATCCGACGAAAAGTTTGAAACCAGCTAGCCCCTAAATCCATGGAGGCTTCAATGAGTTTGTATTCAAACTTTTCTAAAGAAGAGTAGATCGGTAGAACCATAAACGGTAGATAGTAGTAGACCATCATGATCATGATTGAAAACATCGAATTTAAAAAATGGATTGGTTCTTGAATGATTCCAAGTCCCATCAGGATTGAATTAATGAGCCCTTCTCTTTCTAACACAAAAAACCAAGCGTAGACGTGTAATAAAAAATTAGTCCAAAAAGGGATGACTAGTAGAAACAGGAGAAGATTTTTATATCGCCTTCCTTGCATTGCCATGAAGTAGGCAAGGGGATAGGCGATGATAAGACAAATACTGGCTGTAGCTAGCCCCAATAGAATAGAGGAAAGGATCACCTTCATATAGGTAGGGGAAAGAAAGAGAGTAATTTTTTTTAGAGTAACCCCTTCAAAATGACCTAATTCTGAAACGTTTACAAAGCTTGTAACGATGATAAGTAAAAGAGGAAGATAAAAAAATAATAATTGCAATAAGACAGCAGGTGTTCCAAGACTGAAAGGGATGTAAGAGGTGGATGTTTTACTTAAGAAGCTGCCTTTCATCTTTCTAATAATACCACATTTTCTTTTTGCCAATACAGGAAGACTTCATTATCATAGTCGATCACTTGTTGCGGAAAATGCTCTTCATTTTGTTCAAAGACTTGCAGTCTCTCTCCATTTGTTAATACGACGTTGTATTGTGTTGATCGTCCATGATAGACAATAGACTGGACAACCGCTCTTATCGTATTAGAAAAATTCGGTACTTGCTTTTTTGAAATAAATATTTTTTCAGGACGCATACTCATTAAAACATTGCATCCCTCGCTCATCCATTCCTTTTTTTGAGGTATGGATACCTGAAATCTTCCTACCGATGGAATTTCAATCGATGGATCGTTAGATAAGTTAACAAGCGTTCCTTTTAAAATATTAGTTGTACCAACAAATTTTGCAACAAAAGAGGAAATCGGAAATTCATAAATTTCTTTTGGCGTGCCAATTTGTTCAATTTCCCCTTTTGTATTCATGATTGCCATCTGATCTGCAACAGTTAGGGCTTCAAATTGATCGTGAGTTACATAGATGAATGTCGTCTTTAACTTATCTTGTAGTTCAATAAGTTCTATAAGCATTTTTTCTCTAAGCTTAAAATCTAACGCAGCAAGGGGTTCATCCAGTAATAAGACCTTAGGCTCATTGATAATTGCTCTTGCAAGGGCCACTCGTTGCTGCTGCCCACCGGAGAGCTGGGAGGTGTATTTAAAGACGTGAGCTTCTAAATGGAAGGATTCTAATATTTTTAAAACCCTTTCTTTGATTTCTTGTTTGGGTACTTTTTTTAATTTAAGTCCGTAAGCTACATTGTCAAAGACATTAAGATGGGGGAATAGGGCGTAGTTTTGAAAAACGATATTAATCGGTCTTTCATGGATTGGAAGATGGGTAATATCTTGATTGGATAAAAAGATTTTTCCACTATCTGCTGTTTCTAGACCTGCAATCAGCCTAAGGAGGGTCGTTTTCCCACATCCACTCGGCCCAAGAAGAGCAAAGAATTTGCCAGCTGGGATATGAAGGGACAGTTCGGGAATAATCGGCCCATCATTCATCGATTTCGAGAGTTTTTCTAAGAGGATGCTATTCATTTCTTAATGTATCTTCCTTTTCTACGGACCCGATATTGCCAATCAATAAATTGTACTTTCTTGGGGATTTTATACCAGAAAATTCCCCTATCTGCCCTATTTTATTTGAAGCAGATTCTTCCTCGTTTATTTAGGTAATTATACCACCAGTTCATTAGTCTTTTCTGTTAAATCTCTTATAAGCTCTTCTTGATAATCGGGCTGGCAAGCATTGATTTGATCAGGGTTATGGCTCATGGTTTATTCAAAAAATGATGTATCTTTTCAGAGGTAACCTTGTCATGCACAAATCACACATGTTCCAAAACCATATCCTAGAGAAAGAAAGCTTGTGTTCTAGAAGCGGTTGAAGGCTATAGTCCAAAATAGCTTCAATAGGCCCTAATGGGGATGGGTGTTTTTCTGTGAATACCATATAGAAAGATAAAAGGGCGAAAGGTTCTGAAAACTAAAGCAGTTTGCAGAACCTTTCGCCTCACTAAAAAACACTGATTGCTTGAAAGAGATTTTGCTTGGATTAAAAGACTTTTTATAGGATGAGCGCCCGTATTGGGCAGGGGGGTGAAATATGGGCTATCGGCTATTTCCGGTTTATTTGGATGTTTTCATTTTTTTTTACATATTTTCAAAATTTCAATAAATTTATAATATTTTAAAATTAAATTAATAATGTATTTTTAATTAAATAAATAGTTTAAATTGATTTTTTTTTAAATTTATTTACAATTTGATTGATTTAAATTTAAAAAGGTTAAACCAATGTTTAATGTAATTCCAGTAGCCAGCAAGTCTATGAAGCAATGTCATAATCAAGCATGTACAAATACAAATCCGTCGGATTTGAAAGGGTGTGGTAAGTGCAAAAAGGTTTTTTACTGTAGTAAAGATTGTCAGACACAAGACTGGAAAACGGGCGGGCATCAAAAATTGTGCATTACAGCGACCCCACCGAATGCTAAGGCAGTTGACTTGCTTGCAGCCGGCCACCTACCAACCCCAAAGGCGGTAAAAGATGTCGGGGTTTCTTTATTAAATCCAGGCAGATCAAATAGTATCTATTCCCAAAAATCCCATGAGTATTTTTGTGAGCAAGGCAAATTACATGTTGAAACAATGTCTACTTTTTTAAAGAAAGAAGCAGCTTCTAGAGGTAATTTAAAACATTTTTTCAATAATATCCTTTTAAAGTCACTTGGAGAGGCAAGGCGATCGATTGCTTTACATAATAAAACTAGCGATGCACAAAATTTTGGTAGTTTGAGAAGGGGAAGTTGCTGTTGCTATCACACCTCTTTAACACCTCTTTAACACCTCTTTACCAAAGCCAGTATAGCTTGTATAATGAACATATGGTTCCTTTAGCTCAAGCAAACGGAGGTGCTGGATGGGAATATAAATCTTGGACAGTAAGTGATATGTATGAACGGAATTGGATTGGTCACGACTCTCGTATTAAAAAAGGGCTAATTGGTGAAGATGAGGACGTTGCAAGTGGCCTTGTTGCTCGCCAGCGTGCAGCATTTACTCAACAGGCAAGAAGGGATATTTTAGCGGAACCAGGATTTTTGCAGGTCGATGCACAACGGGAGTCGGCAAAGACCTTTGCTACTTTATTTCCCCTTACACATCAAAAACACCAAATATCCAACCTTCTAGGAGCAATCGGATATTGTGAAAAAATTACGTACGGCGGCCAACCTCCTTTTCAATATAAAAACGCTATTGATGCTAGGTTTCATTATATTGTTGGAGACCGTGCAGATAGAGTAATAGGTTGTTTAAACCTTTCGGATCCTTCGGCTCCAACGAAATTTTGGATTATGGAACCGAAGCAAGCTGGGGGCCCACCTTCTATTTATCTTCAGCATCCATCTCCTTTAAAGAGCGAAGAGATTATGAAAGAAGAAGTGGAACCCCGCTTTGTGCAGATCATAGCCTTAAAAGATCGAGCTAAATTTGATGAGGGAGAGCTTAAATACCTGATCGGCGAGCTCGTCTATCACTTTGCACAGGCTATGCCGTATTCGAGAGGTTCTGCAGCGATTAATGAATGGTTAGAGTCGATTTTGTATCAGTTTCATGAATTAAGCTTCACCCCATTACCGCATACTGATCTTGAAGCGTTCATACAGTCAAAAGATCAGTTCATGAAAAAGTATATGGCAACAGTAACTACTTGTCCGCTTCAATAGCAGGGAGCTTAGTTTCTAGTTGCATATAGAATAAGATTAAAAACAATAAATTATATACAGCCCGTCCGGATAAAGATTGTTTATCTGGACGGGCTTATATTTTATTTGTCATCCTGTTCGAAATTTACCAGGATATACTGCGCGCGGATAGGTATTTAAAATTTTCATGCCACTTTTTCCTCAGCCCTCTTAGCTGAAAAGGTCTGGAACTTCCAGGTTAAAAGGCTTTCAAGCTCTGTCTTGTACTCTCCACTAAAGTTCTCGATGCAATCCATGATCGCC
>CAMCLJ010000002.1 GCA_945875745.1 Chlamydia trachomatis | reverse complement strand
ATTTATAGTGCGTTCTTCCTTTAATTCCTCAATGGCAACTCTCTTTTTAAAAGCTGCTGTTCTTGAGTTTCCGTTCATATGCTTAGGCCTTAAAATTTAGCACAGAACATAACTTTGAGACCTGTCTACTTTTTGGGGTCCATTATACTAGTGCAATAGAGGCATACTTGTATAGGCTCCAAAAAAAGCTAATTTGATACTGGTTGAGAAACTAAAAATTAAAATGAAAAAATGGACCTATCGCTGGGCATTTCATGCCGATTACCTAATAGGCAATTTTTAAAGGATCCAAATCGATTTATTTTTAAATTAAGATGCTTTTCTGGATAAATTCTGAGGCTCCAAGCCAATAGCAAAAAAGACAAGCTGGTATTTTAATATAAGTCTTCTGTAGAGATGTCTCTTCTAAAAGTCCTATATCATTTGGGTTTTTCGTTATTATATAACCATGTAATATCGATGTTTTTTGATTCAGCAGATCGATCAGTCCAGGGATGTCTCGAGCTTGCACTTCTTGGGATTGATATTTTATTTCAAAAGGAATCATCGTCTCACCTATTTCTATGATTAAATCAACCTCCTTGTCCTTTTGATTACGCCAATAACTAAATTTTGCTTGATTCGATGAACAGTGGGACCATAAATTGCCAACGACAGCGGTTTCAACACATTGACTTAAACCCCGAGCATCTTCGAGGATAGATTTTCCTTTCATCAATACGGCAGGAGCTATTGCTGGGTCCCCGAGGTAGAGTTTATTTTTTCCTCTTAATACCTCTTTGCCATACCCAAATGGAGGTAGTCTATAAATAAGATAGGTAGATTCAAAAAGATCGATAAAATTTTGAACAGTTTGCTTTGCAATACCTAATTCTTTAGATATTGTTTGTGTATCTTGCATGCCCCCGTTATGCATACAAAGAAAAATAAATAGCTGCTCTAATTCGATAATTCTTCTAACTCCAAACAGAGCCGTCATATCTCTTTTTAAGACCTTATCAATAATATCCTCTCTGAGAAGCCTTTGGGATTGAGTAATGCTTTCAACAAGAACTGTTTGAGGGAATCCACCACGAATGAGGTATTCATGAAAATGTCCTATTAAAGCCGTCGCGGCTTGAGTCATTCGATAGAATTCATTTGATGTGCAATCAACTAAATCACGAATCGATTCGATACCGGGAATATTAGGAAGATTGATTTTCTTGATCTGTAAATATTCATAAAAAGAGAGGGTAGAAATACGAAGAGTATGCCAGCGTCCTACCCCTGATTCTTGGTCAGTATGGATAAGAGGTGTGGCAGAACCGGTAAAAACAATCCGCTTACTTTTAAAAAAGTCTACTTGGTGCTTTACCCAGGTACCAATATCTCTAATAAACTGAGCCTCATCGAGGAATAAATATTCTGGTCCATCCGCCTTTGGCTCTAATTCGCGCCATGCCTGTAACACCGCATTGAGTCCTGCCAGTTTACAAATAGGATGATCAAAGGTTGCGTATAAAATGTTAGCAGGAGGGACGCCCGAATCAATGAGCTGCTGAATGGCTTGAATTAGTAGGGTTGTTTTGCCTACTTGTCTTGGGCCTGAGAGCATAATGGCTCTGTGAGCTGGAGGAGCCTCTATCCATTGCATTAATTCTTTGAATGCCCCACGACGCCAATGAGGGATATCTGGAATTCTTTCACCCCTCCACCAAGGATTAAACTGTGCCAAAATGGCTATAAGTTCTTCTTTAGGGATTTTCAAGTATACCTGCCTTATTTTATCTGCATAAGGAAAGTATACTTACCTTATATGCTCATATTAAGTCAAGTAGGGTATATTTTCCAAGAAAAACTAGAGGTTTAGTGTAAATAAATAATTAAATTTTTCTAAAAAAACAGCGTAATATGACCTTAAGGCATAACAATAATGATTGGACCTGTATCATCGCAACAGCTTAGGTCTTGTCCCTAGAGAATTTAATCAGACCCCCAAGCTTCCCTAACAAAAGCTCGTCAAAAAACAAGCATACAATGCATAACAAAGAGTACACTTTAGGTCTAATGGACATGATGGTATGCCGACAACACCAATTGCTATAAAGATTATTAAACAACTTGTTGCACGCGGGCACGTAGCTTATATAGCAGGGGGATGGGTTAGAGATTTTTTAATGAATCACCCCTCTGATGATATTGATATAGCAACGAGTGCTACGGTAGAAGAAATCCAATCGATATTTCCTAAAACAATCCCTGTTGGGATCGCATTTGGTATTGTCATCGTAGTCGAAGAAGGACATCAATTTGAGGTTGCAACCTTTCGGACAGAGCAGGGTTATGTCGATGGAAGAAGACCCACCCAAATTACTCATGCAACGGCATGCGAGGATGCCCTTCGTAGAGATTTTACGATCAATGGGATGTTTTATGATCCAATAGAAAGAAAGCTTCATGACTATGTTGGAGGCAAAGCAGATCTAGACAAGGGAATCATTAGAGCCATCGGCAATCCCCATGAGAGATTCTTAGAAGATAGGCTCCGGATGATGCGGGCTGTTAGATACTCTACTCGTTTTAACTTCCCCATAGAAAAGGCCACTGTCGAGGCTATTGTAGCACATGCTCACAGCCTGCTGCCGGCGGTAGCTCATGAAAGGATCTGGCAAGAATTTCAAAAGATGTCCCGTTTTGATCATTTTGATAAAGGGCTAATTACACTCCACCAAATCGATCTACTACCCACTATATTTCCAGCTCTCAAGGGGATTCGGATTGAAGAAATTGAACGAAGAGTCTCTTGTATCGATAGATTCCCCAAACAAGCCTCAACAATTGCAGAATTACTGACTCTATTTCAAGATGATTCAATTACATTCCAGCTCCAAATCTGTGAATATTTAAAACTTTCAAAACAAGATAAAGAATTCGTTCGTTTTTTAGCGGAAATGAAGGCTACCTGCTTTTTACCAAAGACAGAAATCGATTTAATAGAACCTATTAAATGGGCACGCCTCTACGCACATCCAAGCATTTCAACGGCCCTGCATATTATCGCTGCCTATTTAACCCAAACAGATACTAAAGAGTTTCTTGACTATCATGCAAAAAAACAGACAGCTCTGAAAACAGCCATTTATAGAATCCAAAATCAATCCCCTCTTATTACAGCTTCAGATCTCATTAAAATAGGAGTCCAGCCAGGGGTTAGAATGGGCCTTCTTTTAAAAGAAGCTGAAAGAATAGGAGTCAATGAAGGGATTGAAGAAAAAAACCACCTATTAGACAAGGTAAAAATACATCCCATATTTACCAATCAAGGCAAGTAGGAAGGTTACCATTTTCTAATAAATCTTCCGCTACATCTGAGAGTTTTAGATTATTTATTACTCATTTTACCCACTCAATCAGCCCTTTACTTAAGATGCACTTGGCTGTTATCCTCACACCCTTTATCCTTTACCCTACCACCCTTATGAAGCCCTTTGTTACTGTTGATCGACTCTATAAAGATTTCTATAAAAATAAACGCCTCTCATCTGCTCTTAAGGACGTGAGTTTTTCCGTCAATAAAGGAGAAATATTTGGGATCATAGGGCAGAGTGGAGCTGGCAAATCTACATTAATGAGATGCCTTTCCACGCTAGAGAAGCCTTCTTCAGGGGATATATACATCGGTAGTCAGCAGTTATCCTCTCTTAAAAAAGAGGCCCTACGGGTTTTTAGAAAAAAAATAGGAATGATCTTTCAACACTTTAACCTTCTTTCTTCAAGAAATGTTCAAGGTAATATCGCCCTTCCTATGGAGCTGTCTGGCAAATCTAAACAAGAGATCGAAGAGCGGGTAGATGAGCTGCTGGATTGTGTTGGCCTCAAGCATAAAAAAGATGCCTATCCATCCGAGCTCAGTGGAGGGGAAAAACAAAGAGTGGGGATAGCCAGAGCCCTCGCGCTTGGGCCCGATCTTTTATTTTGTGATGAAGCCACCTCTGCCCTAGACCCTCGAATGACCAAAGAGATCTTAACCCTGTTAAAAGATCTCAATAAGAAGCTTGGACTCACCATTATTCTCATTACCCACCAAATGGAAGTGATAAGGGAAATTTGTCATAAAGTCGCCGTCATAGATCAAGGGGAAATCGTAGATATAGGAACCGTATCTGATCTATTTAGTCACCCAAAACATCCTCTTACAAAACAGCTACTGCAAAACACCCCTCATGAGCTGCCTGTAGATATATTAAAAAATGCCCTGCCTGGCACCCTTTTCTTAAGGTTACAGTTCCTTGGTAACTCAGCAAAAGAACCAATTATCACCCAGCTCATTCGCCATTTTGACATCTCTGTAAATATCTTACTGGGATGGGTAGATGCTCTGGCAGAGACCAACATTGGAACCCTTACGGTAGAAATCTCTGGAAGCGAAGAAAATAAAAACAAAGCCTTAGTGTTTCTCAAAGAGCAAGCAATAGAATGGGAGATCTTGAATTATGATATCCGATAACTTATTACTGGCTGCAGATTTATTACCTCAAGGGGTAATCGATACCCTATACATGGTCTTTTTCTCTTCTTTTTTTGCCTTTATTCTTGGCTTGCCTATGGGGATCATTTTATCTTTAACAAGTAAGGGGCATATAAAAGAAAACCTTATCATCTACAAGCTGCTAGGAGCCGTTGTAAATGTTGGAAGGTCGTTTCCTTTTGCGATTTTAATGATTGCCTTAATCCCTTTTACCCGTTTTATTAGTGGCACAAGCCTTGGTACAACCGCTGCCATTGTTCCTCTCTCGATTGCTGCGGCTCCTTTTTTTGCAAGAATGGTAGAACAATCGATCAAAGGGATCGACAGACACATCCTTGAAACAACAGAGCTGATGGGGATCTCAACAATACAACTAATTAGAAAAGTTCTGCTATTAGAACCCCTACCTTCTCTTATCCACGGCTTCATTAATATGATGATCAACTTAGTCGGCTATAGCGCAATGGCAGGACTGGTAGGTGGTGGAGGTCTTGGGAAAATCGCTATCCAATACGGTTATAATCAATTCAATACCTTTATGATGATCGCTACAGTGGCCCTTCTTATAGGGCTTGTTATATCCCTGCAGTGGGCAGGAAATCGAGTAGTGTTTTATATACAAAAAAAAAGGGGACTGCTTCCTTATGAATAAAATTATCCTATCTCTATCTGTTCTACTCATCTGCTTTACAAGCTCTTGTCAAAAGAAAACGGAAGATGTCCATACGATTAAAGTGGCAGCAACTACAACACCACAAGCGGAAATGCTTGAATTTATAAAACCACAACTACAGCAACAAGGATACACTCTTCAGATCATCGTAACCGATGATTACAATCTGCCCAACCGGGCTGTTGCCGATCGAGATGTAGACGCAAACTTTTTTCAGCATATCCCATTTTTAAACAAACAAATAGAGCAGTTTCAATATGATCTTTGTATCCTTGCAAAAACACATATAGAACCGATGGGGATCTATTCGAAAAAGCTTACCTCACTAAACCTCATACAGACAGGTGCTGTTATCGCAATACCTAGCGATCCATCTAATGAAGGTAGAGCTCTTGAGCTTCTAGCTACAACAGGCCTGATTGAAATTAAACAAAGTGGTAAGGAGTCCACGACTATTCGGGATATTGTGTCTAATCCCAAGAAGCTGAAATTTCAAGAACTCGATGCTGCAATGCTTGCAAGAAGTTTAGATGACGTGACAGCCGCTCTAATCCCAACCAATTTTGCTCTACAAGCAAGCCTTGTACCCGTCAAAGATGCCCTTGCAATCGAGGGTCCTAATTCATTATATGTTAATGTGATTGTCATCCGCTGCGCAGATCAAAATGAGCCTAAGCTGAACGCTTTAAAAGAGGCAATGAATTCAAGACAGCTAGCAGAATTTATTCATAGCAGGTATAAAAGCGCTATAGAACCGGCCTTTATACCCTCTTAAATCGGGATAAGTTCTTATAAAACTTGTTGAGCTTTGTCTTGATAAAAGGGTAAAAGTTGTGGATGGTTTGCCCGAATCCAGGCTTCAATTTTTCCGCTTACACGCAATACTTCGCTTAATTGATCCACAGAATCCAAGATCGTATCGTCTTTATAGACCCTTCCCAAATCAATTTCTACAGGCCTGCCTTCAATAAACCCATAATTATTACTAACTCCACTATCTCTATCAAAATATCCTTTTCGACAGCGCCGCTTCACAAGGTCTAATACCGACACCAACGAATCAATTGCACTCTCCTCCTTGCCTTGATCAATAAGCTCATTTGCATAATCATAAATCATAGATGCCTTTCTCTGCACAACGAAGGGGACATCATTAAGAGAAATATGGTGGGACTTTCCTATTTTATCTATGAAATGGGAAACATCATGAGGATAGGCAGTTTTTCTCAGGTGAATAAAAACAAGGCCTGTTTCTTCTTTAAATCCATGATAGAGGGCCTCGCAGGAATCAAAAAATTCCTTTCTTTTCCGCTCCCTCATTTGAATTTTTTGAAATCGATATTTTTCAAGCCAGGGCAGGGGGATATAATTGAGCCAGTACTTTGGGGTTAGATGCTTCATGTTAAAAAACTTAATTACATATTGCTGATCTTCAGAAATAAAGGCATACGACTGAGATCCACTACCTAAATAGTAGAATTTTTGAGAGAAAATATTCTGTAATTTTTCAAAATCCTGTGGAGATGGGGCTTTTTGCCTATTTCCCTCTTTAAAATAAAAATCGCAACGGATCTGTGCCACATCAAACCCAACAGGGGAAGAACAAATAGTAAATCCGATTATTAATAAACATAGGGGCCAAAGAATCAAAATAGATAACTTTAAAAAATTTTTATATTTTTTCTTCATTTTAGTATTGAACGAATTTAATAATTGTTTGCTAGAGAAACTAGATTATGAGATCATCTAGATTCCATTAATTTACGACTTAAATCATGGTATCACGAACAATAAAGAGCCTGCAACACCCTTTTGTTAAATATTGCGTTAGGCTGCGGACGAATAAAACATTCCGAGAGCAAGAAGGCAAAGTGGTGATTTTTGGTAGTACACTGATTTCAGAACTCTGCTCTTTTGCTAAAATTACCACACTACTTGAAACTTATCCTCATGTGACACCTGCCAAGGCAGACGAGCGTTATATCATATCGGAAGAAATCATAAAAAAAATCTCAGGCATGCCAGCCCCAGAACCTGTAGCAGCAATCATAGAGATCCCTGAAGAAAAAGATCTTTCTCTCTGTAGTCGCCTACTGATACTAGATCGAATCTCCGACCCTGGGAATGTGGGCACTCTACTTCGAACAGCGCTGGCTTTAGGCTGGGATGGGGTCTTCTTAATAGATGGATGCTGCGACCCATTTAATGATAAAGCATTGCGTGCAGCTAAGGGATCGACGTTTTTACTTCCTCTACAATCGGGAAGCCTTGAAAGGCTAAACCAATTATTACAAAAAAAACCACGTCATCTCTATGTCGCGGATCTAAATGGATCCCCTTTTAGTACAACCGCCTTTAAGCTTCCCCTAGCTCTGGCTCTTGGCTGCGAAGCAAGCGGACCATCTACAGAAATTAAAAACCGTTTTGAAAAAATCTCCATTCCCATGAAAGGTCCAACGGAGTCATTAAATGTAGCTATCGCAGGCGGAATCCTACTATCTCACATAGAAGGTGCTCAATGAGTTGGGATGAGCATCTATCAATGGAAGAAGAGTTCCATTCTAAGGGGGAAAAAAAGTGGTCCCGCAAAGAAAGGAAACTTGCAGTTGAAAATGATCGATCAAAATACAAGCAGTCAGATCAAGAGCAACGTAAAAAAAATGAGAAACAAATCGATTATAACCAATCTTCCTTTACCAAGGGGCAAGTTCTGGGGATTAATCCGGAAGGGATCTTTGTTTCCACTCAGGGTTCTCAATGGATTTGTCAACTTAAAGGGTCATTAAAACAAGAAAAAAACAAGCTGAAAAACCTTGTGGCTGTTGGTGATTTTGTTTTATTTGAGCCCAAAGACCACAATACCGGGTCTATCTGTCATATTTTACCGCGCAGATCGATCCTGTCTAGAGCCGATAATTTATCCAGGAGAAAAGAGCAGCTAATCGCTGTAAACATCGATCAAGTCATTATCACATGTTCTGTGATGATGCCTGCGATTAAACCACACCTAATAGATCGTTATATTATTGCAGCCATTAAAGGCAATATGACCCCGATTGTTGTAATTAATAAAGTAGACCTTCTTAAAGACCCTCCCTTGGATGTTGACCCGGTTATGCTAGAAGTAGAAACGCACATGTACAACGAATTTCTTAAAGCATATGCCAAACTTGGAGTTACAACGATCTCTGTAAGCACAAGAACAAATGAAGGGATGGACCTACTTAAAAAGGTGATGCAAGGAAAAACCTCCGTTTTTTCCGGGCAATCGGGGGTTGGAAAATCCTCCCTTATTAATGCTGTTACTGGGTCTTCTTTAAAAACAGGGGGCGTTGTAACAAAAACAAATAAAGGATCTCATACTACCAGCTCCACCCACCTGATAGCAATCGAATCAGGCGGGTTCTGTATAGATACTCCGGGGATTAAAAGTTTTGGCGTCTGGGATCTAAAGCCAGAAGATCTCAAGCAGTACTATCCAGAATTCGCAGAATTTGCAAAGAATTGTCAATTCCCTAACTGCGCCCACCTCAATGAACCTCAATGCGGGGTGAAACAGGCTGTAGATGAAAATCATATTTCCGAGTTGAGATTTGCATCCTACTGTGCTTTAATGGCGAATCTATACGAAGAACATCGTCATCGTTAACCGCAAAGGCTACCTTATGTCTTATATTATCGACATCCACGCCCTTCAAGTGCTGGATTCAAGAGGCAATCCGACCATTAAAGTAACAGTAGAAACCGATTGTGGATCTATCGCTAGTGCAATTGTTCCATCAGGAGCATCTACTGGTGAGCATGAAGCACTCGAGCTGCGAGATAATAACAAATCGCGCTATGGTGGCAAAGAAGTCAAGCAAGCTGTGGAGTATGTTAACGGACCTCTGACAGATTTATTAATAGGGGAAAATATATATGAACAAGCAAGGATCGATCAGCTTTTAATCGAAGCTGATGGGACACCCAATAAGTCTAAGTACGGAGCAAATGCGATTTTAGGGATTTCTCTTGCCTGCACAAAAACCGGTGCTACAGCATCAGGACTACCCCTATACCGTTATATCGGAGGGACCTTTGCCCATGTTCTGCCCTGTCCCATGATCAATATTATCAACGGTGGAGCTCATGCCGATAACACGCTTGATTTTCAAGAATTTATGATCCGTCCAATTGGGGCTCCTTCTTTTTCTGAAGGTATAAGAATGAGCGTTGAGGTCTTCCATCACCTTAAAACCCTTTTAAAAACAAAAGGCTTATCAACAGCCGTCGGGGATGAAGGGGGATTTGCTCCGAATATAGCCTCGAATGAAGAGGCCCTTGACTTCATTCTTGAAGCGATTACAAAAGCTGGTTACCGCTCTGGGACAGACTTTACCCTTGCGATGGACTGCGCTGCTTCTGAGTTTTTTGATCTGTCAACAAAAACCTATATCGAAAAGAAAAAGAAACTCAAAGGGCAGGTCGGTAAAAACCGGGATGCTCAACAACAAGTCGAATACCTAAGAGAGTTATGTAATCAATACCCAATCGATACGATCGAAGATGGGATGGACCAAAATGATTGGCTTGGATGGCAGCATCTTACAAAAGCAATCGGCGATAAGATCCAATTAGTGGGCGATGATATTTTTGTGACCAATACAGAATTTTTACGCAGGGGTATTAAAGAAAAAGTCGCTAATTCGATCTTAATCAAAGTCAATCAAATTGGGACACTTACTGAAACACTCAAAGCGATAGAGCTGGCAAAACAAAATGGGTATAAATCGATTATCTCTCATAGATCTGGAGAAACTGAAGATACAACGATTGCGGATCTAGCTGTCGCCACCAGTTCTGGGCAAATTAAAACGGGCTCACTTTCTCGTACAGATAGGGTTGCTAAATACAATCGACTTCTAGAAATCGAAGAGGAGCTGGGTATTGCTGGAAGATACCAGATGCTCTAACGCCGTTGTTTATTTTCTATGTGTTGATCGATAAGAAATTGATACACGTTAGGTTGAGCGCAAATTAATCTAACGTGAGCATCTAAAGGTTTTAAGGAAACGTCTAAAGATAATTCATGAGCATTTCCAACGAGTTTACCAATCTTCGGGATGAGGTCGCCGTGAGTAATAAATACTCTTAAAGCCTTTTGTTTTTCTGGATCAAGATCTTGCCACTGCTTATACATCGATGCAGAAACTCCTGGGGGATTAAAGGCTATAGAACCTGTATCACTGATGTATGCATGTTCATGCAATATAGTATAAGTAGATAATACACCACCTAAGCTAAATCCCATCACCCGAGCTTTACACCCCTTCATTGCTTGATTTTTTAGCCATGTATTGATATTGCTGCGGGCATTTAAAAATGCGTTAAGTCCTGGCCCTTGAATATCTAAATCACTCAAAACAGACGCCCAACCCTGCTTAGACTCTAAAGATAAATCAGTTCCTCTGTATAACAAGATGGGGCTTGTATTTTTCCTGATCGGTACCAAACCAAATGCAGGCATCATTGACCAAAGATCAAATACTGTATCTACCCTATATTCAATCAGCTCAGGAGCCCTATCATTATAAACAACTGGTATCGGAATGATCATCCCTTCTTTCAAGCTTCTATACGCTAATACTTTCGACAGTATTTCTGCTGTAGCAATTTCTAAAAAATCTTCATTTTTAAATGCTACAAAAGCTGAGTTAAGCAGCTCAATGGTAAGTAAGATGTCTTCGTCGGAGGTAGTAACGGTACCAATAATTGGACGTTTTTTTGAAAAATAACCAAAGGATTTACCAAATTCGATCATTTTGTCAGCTTGATTAATATAGTGTGAACCGACGTGATTATGATCTAGATGGTAGACTCTATCATCAAAAGGAAATGCCCAATCGAGCATCGTATCCAGCTTAAGTAAAGCTCGAGACCGGAACTTAATTTTCCATTTTGAATCTTTTTCTTCTGCTGAACTAGACTCTTTTTCTATCCCCTGCGTAGCAGATAGAGGATAAGTCTGTATAGAGAAGATCGTTAACACGTAAATCAAAATACGCAAAAACCTGTTCAATCCTTCACCTCATTGCGCAAAAAGATCGTTTAAAGCCTGACCAAAATGTTGATGTATTATAGATAAGCTATAAGGAAGATTTTCTTCTTCCCGATTTTTTGTTGCTACAATACGTAGGGCTCTTGAGTGAAAAATATCTTCTTTATTATCAAATTGCGCAATTAATTTTTGAGTGCCGTTATGGATATAAAATTCATAAGGGGACATGCCTGCATTATATCTTGCTCCAATAACATAGGGGGTCTCTTGCTTTGTAAAAATACTTGATCCCTGAAAGACATTCTGAAAACAATTTTCTCCGACTAAGTAATGCAAAATCGAAGGGAACACATCCATATGACAGCTCATATAATCGGCTGTTAAAGCAGCATTTACCTCACCAGATCCCATTTTATAATACAGGGGGACGTTCAGCTGAGGAAGGCTTAAATCAGAGGCATGAAATAGATGGCCATACTCATAAAATTCTTCACCATGATCCCCTGTGAACACAATTACCGAATCATCCCAGGAAGGGCTTTGTTTGAGGGTATCAATAAATTTACCAAATAATGAATCAATATAATGGATTGAATTGCGATATCTATTTTTAATTTTTTCAAGATTTTTTTTAGATACAGCAGCCTCTAAAAAATTGATCTTATTATCAATTGGTGTAAATGCAAGAGGCATGTCCTTGGGCCAGCTGTATCCAAAATGGGTAGAATCTAGAAAGACAATAAAGACTCTACCCCCTGAGCGATCACTCATTTTTATATCCTGACATAATCCATTAATTGCGCGTGCATCGGCCTCTGATGGAGAGATATTTTCTTCGGTGGCATAGCAATGAGAACTATCTAATAAATAACCATCCTTACCAAAAATCATTTCATCCATTTTATAAAATCCCAGACGACTTCCTGCATGCAAATGGATTTCATATCCCATTTTTTTTAGAAGCTGCAGTGAAAAACTTCCTTCCTTCCATTGGTCAGCTTGATAATGAGGAAAATGAAAAGGAAAAAGAGAATAAAAGAACGAAAACCAGGAGATATGGGTTGCATTAGCGTTAGATAAGGCTAAAGGAAAATGGATAGATTCTGATCGGAACTTACTTAAATGAGGCGCTATCTGCTCTGTGATAAAATCTTCACGCAAGCTCTCTGTAATAACAAGAAAAATATCAGGCTTTCTTTGTAGAGAAAAAGCGCGAGAATCGAGATCTGCAAAACAATTCTGATCTTTCCATGGGGTCTTTAAACATCCATCGACTAAAAGGACCTCTTTTGCTGGCGGTAAAAATGTTGTTTTCCATGGCAGGGCTTTTAAGTATTGGCGGGAACCATTGTCATGGACAAAAGGGGAAAACAGCACATCCCATATGATAAGAAAAACAAATGTTGCAGAAGATAAGCTCACCACCATCCTTCTAGAAAAAACCACCGGTCTTTTTTTAGAGAAAAAATGCAATAATTTATAGAGCTGCATCCCAAAAAATAAAAAGAAAACTAGACCTGACAGAGCTAAAAGCCAATTAGAGATCGGAACGGAAGTCGCTTTAAGCATTTCGATAAAGTTAGCAAAACTCTCCTGCAATACAAGTCTTAGCCCATACCAGATCGATATATCGACAAGTCTTTCTAAAAAGAAATCGATAATTTGTGATAGTAGGAAGATATAAAAAAAAGCGATAAAGAACTTCTTGACTTTGACAGAAAAAAAAGACTGAACCCACGTATATATACATAGTGCTAAAGTAACCTCAAGGACGCATTGGGCTAGGGCGTACATAAGAAAAAAATAACGAGCAAAGGTAAAAGAAGGCTCTACTAGAAAAATATGGAATCCATGCATAAAGGCAAGAATAAAAAGAGATAAATAAAAAAAGAGATAATTTATAGATAAAGAAGATGACCCTTCTATTTTATCAACATCACATACCTCTTTATGTTCCATGCTCTTTTGGACACTGTTATATCAAATGTCCCCCTCCCTTCACCCTAGCTTTATCAGTAGAAAAGAATATGGTCAATCAGAATTCATTAATAACGCTTGTATTTTATATAAAAAAAGACCTAGGTTTCCCTAGGTCTAAAATTACTAAGTAAAGAAACCCTCTACATGCAATGTTTGAGAAGACCTTCGTAATCTTTTTTATGAATGAATTGATAAATCGTATTTGGATCTACTTTAATCAGATTTGACAATCCATAGATATAATGTACAACATTGTTTCTTCCACTTTCTTCTTTCATACGATCGACAAAACCCTCTACAAAATTTGACCACTTAAAATAATCTTTTTTGATATTACGTAAACATTTTCTAAGGTGGGGATCGGCTAAAATATATCCAATAAATCGCATAGGATGGACTGGACGGATCTGCTTTCCTTTTTTTTCCAACGAGCTTTTCTCAAGCAATAGAGAAAGTACATTTTTATCTGACATAGTCGTAAGAAGGCTTCGAATATTTTTCGTATCTGCTTTAGTTAGCCGTAGCTGATTATACCCTTCAATCGAACCAAAATGAGGATGCTCATGTACCTCACCTTCTTCGTTTAGATGAAGCGATTGGAGACTATAAGAGCGAGGTTTAACAAAGAACGCGCCACTGACTGTATTTTCTCGATCTTGATCTAACTCCACATCCTCTGTTTCGATAGCACCGTTTTCTAAAGGGGCAAACACCTCCTCTATCCGATGAATAGAATCAAAATATGAGAAAAAAACAGAGCTAAATTGATCGATTGTAAGCTCATGTATAGAATCGTATGATAGAGCTAAAAAATGAATAAAATTATAGGGAGAGTTTTCAGACAAAAATTCTTTTTCCAAACAATTATAAATATACGCCCCATCTTCTCCTATTGACCCGCTCTTAAGATGGGAAAGTAGATTCAGATTTTCTTCTTGGATAAGCAAGTATTCTTCATCTGAAATTGTGGCCTGTAATGCCTGATCAATTTTATCTCTTATTGCCGATATCTGTTCGAGGGGGGTATCTTGATCATAAAGAATTTTTATTGATAAAGAAGAGGGAAAAAAGTCCCTTCCCCCGGTGTATACACCAACATCAACACCACAAGATTCTAAAGCTACAAGTAGCCGTTTTTTTGCAAGCTGTTCAGAGCAAATTAATGCCCAGCTAGTTTGTATATTTTGATAACTATCCAGAGGAATAGAATCTGCAGCAAACGTAATAAAAGACTCGTTATTAATCACAGCCTTATTAGAACTTTCGATAGAAAAGCCTTGAGATCCCAATATCAATAACATACATAAACTCATGATGGGGATGAGTGTAACCTTGATCATTTTATAAACTCCTTTGCCGGTTTTTAAAGGAATTTATATATATTAAAAAAAAATTTATATCAAGAGAAGAAGAGAAGCAATATTCTTAAAATCAACGTCTTACAAAAGAGAAAAATAATTTAATTTTTAGATAAAAGTAAAATATTTATTTACAATTAGAAGAAAACAATATTTATAGAAATTAAAGGGAGCTGTTTTTTTTTATTTAAAAGGGGGATAGATGAAACCAACTATTTTCTTATTTGGAGAGGCCGAGCGAGGAGAATACTGCACTCCCCATTTATGCCGCTCTCTTCCACAACTAGCAGATTTATTCGGCAATCCTCCAACAGAGACCTTAGGGATCTCTTACGCAATTCAATCTTTACTCTTTAACCGAGACATTGTTTTTTTTAGGGTTAAAGAAGAAGGATTCAGCATCCAAGACTATCGGAAAGGGCTCCGTTTATTACAAATCAAGGCAGCGATCCCTCTGCTAAGCGCAATCTATATTCCAGGGATCGGCGACCTTGATCTGATCGAAGAAGTAGCCCAGGTCTGTCATATTCATAATAGTCTTTTAGTCATCACAGAGAAAGATTTATATGATTATTTAACCTGTTTCCCCAACCAGAAGTAATCGATCGTCTTTTAATTGAAGTATGCCTGCAAGCCTTGGAAAGTCGGCTTCATGCTTCTCTTTCCATTTTCCCAATTAGCGGGACACACTTCCCCATTCTGATCATGGAAAATAACAGCATCGAGGGTTCTTAACACCTCATCTACCGAACGACCTATAGGCAGGTCATTGATGAGTTGATGTCTAATAATTCCTTTTTTATCAATGAGGAATAAACCTCTAAAACTAATTCCTTCATCTTCTTTCAAGACTTGGTACGATTTGGCAATCGTTTTATTTAAGTCTGAAACTAAAGGATAGCAGATCCCTTCTATCCCTCCCTGACATTTAGGAGTATTAAGCCATGCAATATGGGAAAAGCAACTATCTACAGAACATCCAACAAGAACTGCATCTCTAGAATAAAACTGGTCCAGGCTATCCTGAAAGGCATGGAGTTCTGTCGGGCAGACAAAGGTGAAATCAAGAGGATAGAAAAAGAAGACAACATATTTACCCAAAAAGTCTGTAAGAGAAAAATCTTCTTTTATTTCCCCTTTTACTACGGCCTTACCAGAAAAGATAGGAGCCATTTTACCAACTAGCACTTGAGACATATTAACCTCTGTTTTTTTATGAAAATAAATATTTAGCCTGTCCCATCCAAGATTCTTCTCCGATGGATGTACTTGGCCCGTGACCTGGATATACCTTTGTTAAAGGAGGCAGCCCAGACAACACCTTCAACGACTCCCACATAGCCTCAGGGCTGGAGGTGGGCAAATCAATCCTTCCCATACTACCGCGAAATAAGGTATCCCCTGCAATAAGAATTCCCTTTGCCTTGTTATATAAACAAATACCACCTGGGCTATGTCCTGGTGTATGCAGGACTTGTATTGTTTCATCACCTAAGGAAAGTGTTTCTCCGCCATGAAGGAGCTCGTCGGACTGGACCTTCTCTATCGGAAAATATAAAGGCAGTCCATCTGAGCCAGGTGATTCTATATTTCCTGCATCGGCCTCATGTACGATGACTGGAGCGCAAAATTTATTTTTTAAATGACACAGATCGGCAATATGATCCCAATGAGAATGGGTTAATACAATTTTTTCTATATGAAGACCCCCTTCTTCAATAGCATGACATAGTAGTTGGTAGGAGTCTTTAGGAGCGTCAATAATCCATGCTTTTTTGGTACGGCTACAACCTAAAATATAGGTGTTAGTTTCAATGGGTCCACATGCAAATATCTGTAAAATCATAAAAATAAGAAGAGTGTAGTGTAGAAAATGAATGCACCGGAGAGGATTCGAACCTCTGACCTCACGGTTCGTAGCCGTGTGCTCTATCCAGCTGAGCTACCAGTGCATGAACCCTATGATCATCTCCCATCAAAGGGTTTTTTGCAAGTTCCAAGAAAAATTTAGACTATTTTTCCTAATTTTTTTAAATAAATGCCGTGATAGAATACCTCAAGACAATAACACATACAAGACGATGACATTACTGATGTATTATGAATTTAGGCTTAAAGGGGCAAGCTTACTCAGACAAGGGGTGCGTGAGGCTGTCAAAATCGGGCTTACAAACATATACACGTCCCAAGATATCGTATCTAAAACATGGCAGATTGGTGGCACCTTAAGCGAGCCTCCACCTAAAAACCTTAAACACATGACTTTGAATATGCAAACCGAGGAGATTGACTGGCGAGGGCAATCGGCTTTGCATTCCCCTTTTTTTAAAAAAGGAAAAATACACGTACCTTTAAAAGAATTTTCTGACCTAGAAGGGGAGTTTATTCTTGAACCGGGTGCCGGCTTTGGTGATCTATCCCATCCAACTACTAGACTGTGCCTGCGCCAGCTCTGGTATTACGCTGGGAGCCGTTACGTTCTAGACATCGGATGTGGTAATGGAGTTCTTGCCATCGCCGCCTCGTGCTTTGGAGCAATCCACGCCCATGGTATTGATATCGATCCAGCAGCTATTGTCCATGCGGATACGAATAAAGACCTCAATAAAAGATCCAATATTACCTTTTCTCAAAATACCGATATTGCACTACCAGAAAATTCTCAATGGCTGGGATTGATGAATATGACACGCCTGGAGCAGCAAATAGCTTGGAATGGATTAGAAAAAAAACAACCACAAATCGATACATTGATTACATCAGGAATTCTTTTAGAGCAAAAAGAGCAATACTTATCTTGGGCAAAACAAAATGAGTGGGAAGTGATTTCTATTCAAGAAGAAGAAGGGTGGCTTGGATTCTATATCAAATGCAAATAATCAAAAAATGAACTGCCCCGCTAGGTAACTAGCGAGGCAGGTTAGTATCAGGGGATGGTAGATAGTTTATCTACATCATACCGCCCATTCCTCCCATGCCACCCATCCCTTCCATCGAAGGCATTGCAGCTGAAGCTGATTTAGGTGCTGGTTTATCTGTGATCATAGCCGCAATTGTGAGCAAAAGACCCGCAATAGAGGATGCATTTTTTAAAGCACTTTTTGTGACAAGAACAGGATCAATAACACCTGCTTTCACTAGGTCGCAGAATTCATCTGTCAGGCCGTTATAACCCCAAGAACCCTCTTTTTCTGCAATTTTTTCACCGATCATCCCACCTTGTCTTCCGCAGTTGTTAGCGATGGCAATAGCAGGAGCAAATGCAGCCTGCTTAATGATCTCTACACCAACCATTTCATCATCAGGCAGCTTTAGTGTGTCAAGAGCTTTAACAGCGCGAATAAGCGCTACTCCACCACCTGCTACAACCCCTTCAGCAACGGCGGCTCTAGTAGCGTGTAAAGCATCTTCTACTCGAGCCTTCTTCTCTTTCATTTCAGACTCTGTAGCAGCGCCCACATGAATAACTGCCACACCTCCGGCTAATTTAGCCAGTCTCTCAGAAAGCTTTTCTCTGTCATAATCGGAGGAGGCATTATGAATTTCTGATTTAATTTGCTGTACTCTTTCCTGTATCACCTGAGGATGACCTGCGCCCTCTACAATAGTAGTATTATCCTTACTGACTGTAATTTTTTTAGCTCTACCTAAAACTTCTAATCCGACTTCTTCAAGCTTAAGGCCTACCTCTTCTGTCACAACAGTTGCACCAGTTAAAGCTGCGATATCTTGCAGCATTGCCTTTTTTCTATCTCCAAAGCCAGGGGCTTTTACAGCGCAGACAGGAAGACCTGCTTTTAGCTTATTAACAACAAGAGTGGACAGAGCCTCTCCATCGACATCTTCTGCGATGATTAAAAGAGGGCGCTGAGCTTTTTCCATAAAAGCTTCTAAGATGGGCAGAATTTCTTTAATAGAGGAGATCTTCTTATCGGTAACAAGAATAAAAGGACCATCCATCTCAACCGTCATTTTTTCTGCATTCGTCATAAAATAAGGGGACAAATATCCCTTATCAAATTGAAGACCTTCTACAAAGTCGAGTGTAGTGTCAATCCCTTTTGCTTCAGCAATCGTCACGATCCCATCTTTACCAACTTTGTGCATGGCCTCTGCAATAATAAGACCAATATCAGGGTCGTTATTAGCAGAGATGGTGGCAATTTGTCTAACTTCATCAGGACTGGAAATCGAAAGGGCTAGATCATTGAGCGTTTTCACCATCAGATCAACAGCTTTATCAATACCACGTTTAACACTCATCGGATCTGCGCCAGCGATCACATTTTTTACACCAGCTGAATAAATAGCATCAGCCAAAACAATCGCAGTAGTAGTACCATCACCTGCCAAATCAGCTGTTTTTATAGAAGCTTCTTTAACAAGCTGTGCTCCCATATTTTCGAACTTATCTTTGAGGGTGATTTCTTTGGCGACAGTTACTCCATCTTTTGTTGAAAGAGGAGCTCCAAAGCCTTTATTAATCACGACATTACGACCTTTAGGACCTAGTGTAATCATCACTGCTTTTGACAGAGTTTTAACTCCTTTAAGGATAGACTTTAAAGCGTCTTCGTTGAATTGCAACATTTTTGCCATACGATTATTTCCTACTTTGTATGTTAGATTAGACTTCGCAAAGAACGCCTAGGATATCTTCCTCGGACATAATTAAATACTCTTCATCTTGGAATACATTTTTCACCTCGGTTCCAGCGTAAGAACTGAAGAGCACGTTATCACCAACACGAACATTCATTTTTTTTATACGGCCGTCTTCATCCATTTTACCAGGACCTACCGCAATAACTTCCCCTTGCTTGGGTTTTTCTTGTGCTGAATCGGGAAGGATGATTCCACCTTTTGAAATTTTTACTTGAGATCGGCGCACGAGAACTCGGTTACCGAGAGGCTGGATTTGCTGAGTAGACATAGATTTCTCCTTTGAAACAGGGTTGTATGTGAAAGGGAAACCTTACAATGTTAGAGCTTTTTTGTCAATTGAACACACTCAATTTTTAGCAGGCAACCTTCCAGATTGCTAATTTAATAGAGGAGATATTTTTTTCTCTTTTCTATAAACATCTCTCTATCTTGTTTTTGGTATTGCATAAGCTTCCAAGCGACATATTTTTCTTTAATAAGCAAATCGAGCATTTCCTGGTTCCCACATGCCTTACAGAACTGATCTTTTCTTAGTTGATCAAGCCTTGCAAGCCCCTCATTCATTTGAATAGGATACATCGACTTTAAGATCCCCAAAATCAGATACTGTATCGTTAAAGGCTTAAATGTGTGTTTATTCGTAATAACAAGCAGCACACCTTCACAAGACTGTCCTTTAAACAATCCAAACTGAGGACGAAAATGAAAAGGGACAAACTTAATCCCGGATAGCTTCTGTTTATTCAGTGCCTGTGCAAAACTTTCACTTTTAATCCAGGGAGCCCCGATCACTTTAAAAGGAAGAGTGTACCCAATTCCTATACTAACAATACTTAAAGAACCTATAATCCCAGTTGTAGCATAAAACAAGGGAGAATCATCTTCTGGAATATATGGACTAGTTGGAATCCAGGCAAGCCCGGTTTCTTGATAGAGCATCTCACGCCGCCATCCCCGCATAGGCACTACATCAAGCTGACACCCCACCTGATATTCTTTATTAAAATAACGAGCAAGCTCACCAACAGTCATCCCATGACAATAAGGAACATCGATGTATCCAATAAAAGAGGCCCACTTTTTTTCTAGCATCGGCCCATCAACAATCTCTCCGCCCATCGGATTGGGCCTATCTAAGACAACGACAGGGATGCCGCATTTGGCTGCCTCTTCCATAACATAAAAAAGAGTCGTAACATACGTATAGGAACGAGAGCCTATATCCTGGATGTCATAGACGAGCACATCGATATTTTCGAGCATCTTCTGCGTTGGCCTTCTGTGCTCACCGTAAAGACTAAATACAGGAACTCCCTTGAAACTAACGATATCATCGCAAGATTTTTCAGCATAAATCTCTCCTTGAAACCCATGCTCTGGAGAAAAAATAGCCGATAAAGAAAACCCCTCTGTATTTTGCATAAATCTTTCATAGGTCGGAGAAAGATCAGATCCAACCCCTGTATGATTAGTAATTAAACCGACTCTCTTCCCTTTTAGCTTCAGGGCATGTCCATCTTGAAAAAAAAGATCAACCCCTAAATCAATTGTTTTTATTTCAAGATACCCAGGCACCCAAAAAGCACAAAGAAGAAGAAAAAAGAACTTGCAGAGCACAAATACCACCTAATAATGAAAATTAAAAAATATTAAATAAAAATAAACCACAACAAATTCTTTATGTAAACAAAACACTTATGATATTAGAAAAATAGATTAATAATACCCGAGGTTTGATATGTCCTTGTCCAGACAAACTGAATCGATCCCAATGAAAAGAGCTTTTGAGATATTAGATCATGCCAGGGGTAAGCCTTGTTCAGCTAAAGAAAGAACCCAGCAAGCGATCGAACTGGCATCATGTATGCTCCAAGAGGCGGATGCAACTCAGACCTACTCTGAGAAAAAAAGGCAGAGACAACTTGCAAGAATGATGTCAGATCCCAAAGGCAAAGACTTTACTACGTGCATGACAGATCAGGGATTTCGAAGCCACTCCCCACCTAGGGTGGCTAATCAAATTAACTACCTAATCGATCAATTTGGTATCCCTGAGTATTTCGATCCTTTAAAAAGATTACAGCTAGCAGCATTTCGATTGCTCTCTCCTACACTATCCCATCTTTTGGTCCCTCTTGTAACTTTTATGATGCGGAAAGAAACATCGAGCGTGATTCTGCCAGGAGAAAAGCAAGATCTATCTAAGCATATGCAATTGCGTCGGGAACAAGGGGTTCGAATTAACCTCAACCACCTGGGTGAGGCAATCCTTGGAGAGGACGAAGCCAAAAAAAGGCTTCAAGTCTACCTCGATGATTTAGAGAAAGAGGACGTCGAGTATATATCAGTAAAAATTTCAACCATCTTTAGTCAGATCAACCTGCTTGCATGGGATTATACCATAGAACACGTTACGTCACGTCTGCGCAAACTGTACATTGCAGCTAAAAACAATAGATTTAAGAGGGCCGATGGGACTGAGGTGACTAAATTTGTAAACCTTGACATGGAAGAATATAGAGACCTCATCTTAACGAAAGAAATTTTCAAAAAGGTGCTATCAGAAGAAGAATTCCATCACTTCTCGGCAGGAATTGTTCTACAGGCCTATCTACCTGATTCATTCGAAATTCAAAAAGAGCTCACAGAATGGGCAATCGATCGATTAAAAAAAGGGGGAGCCCCAATTAAAATTCGTATCGTTAAGGGAGCCAACCTTGCGATGGAGCAGTTTGAAGCCAGTACTAGAATATGGCCCCAGGCGCCGTATAAAACAAAATTAGAAGTCGATGCCAATTATAAACGGATGCTCGGCTATGGTTGTGTACATGAGAATGCAAAAGCAGTTCATTTAGGAATCGGTAGTCACAATCTGTTCGACATCGCCTACGCAATGTTATTACGCTCTGAATACAGGGTCGAAGGGCAAACCTCATTTGAGATGTTAGAAGGAATGGCCGATCATATACGCAGGGTCGTCCATAGGCTGACAGGCGATATGTTGCTCTACTGTCCCGTAGCAGTAAAAGAAGATTTCCAAAGTGCCATTGCTTATTTAATTAGGCGGCTAGATGAAAATACGGGGCCTGAAAACTTTTTACGACACACCTTTGGACTCCGAGCAGGCTCAGCTCAATGGCATGAGCAAGCGGATCTATTTTCTCAATCTTGCCAGCAGATGAATCAGGTAGGTGTAAAGCCAAGAAGAGAACAAAATCGATTCGAGACAGCCATATATAGAGATCCTACAACTCATTTTGAAAATGAAGCAGATACTGATTTTTCACTGCCAATCAATAGACAATGGGCGCAGCAGATCATCGAGCAGTGGCATCGAAAAAAAATCTCATCGATCCCTTGCGTCATCGCAGGGAAAGAATATCACCAATCATCGCCTGAAGGGTCTGGAGCAGATCCAGCCTACCCAGATCAGGTCCTGTATACTTTTTCTATGGCGGGGTGGGATGAGTTAAATAAAGCAATCGAATGCGCAAAGCACGAGGAAGCTTCGTGGGCGAAAAAGGATGTGATGCAAAAAGCTTCGATCTTTGCAAAAGCCGCTCAAAAAATGCGTGAAAAAAGAGGGGAGCTTACAGGAGCTATGATGGCTGATGGGGGCAAAACAATCTTAGAAGCTGATCCTGAAATTTCTGAAGCTATTGATTTTATCGAATATTACCTTCGCGCTATGCTTAAAATGCACGAATGCACCGATACCCATTGGAAATCCAAAGGAACGATTCTTATCACACCACCATGGAATTTCCCTGTCTCTATCCCAACAGGGGGGATTTTAGCAGCTCTTTGCACCGGCAATTGTGTCTTATTTAAACCTGCTCCCGAAGCGGTACTCAGCGGCTGGGTTCTTGTAAACCTTTTATGGGAAGCTGGAATCCCTAAAAACGTCCTGCAATTTTTTAGCTGCAAAGATGAGCCCGTTGGCACAAGGCTCATTGCAGATCCAAGAATCAATGCGATTATCCTCACTGGTGCTACATCAACCGCTGAATTCTTCCAAAGGACGAATCCAAATGTAGCTCTCTCGGCAGAAACCGGAGGTAAAAATGCGTTGATCATCACCGCTATGGCCGATAGAGACCTGGCGATCAAAGATCTGATCCATTCTGCATTTAGTCATTCAGGACAAAAATGTAGCGCGGCAAGTCTTGCTATTTTAGAAAAAGAAGTCTATGACGATCCCCATTTTTTATCCCATTTGAAGGATGCTGTATTAAGTCTGAAAGTCGGCTCTGCTTGGGATCTTTCATCGAAAGTGACACCAATTATTCGTAAAGCACATGATACACTCCATAAAGCACTGACTACCTTAGAAGAAGGGGAGTCCTGGCTTGTAGAGCCAAAACAAGATCACAAAAACCCTCTTATGTGGTCACCAGGTGTCAAGCTAGGAGTCAAACCGAGCAGCTTTATGCATAAGACAGAGCTATTTGGACCGGTCCTGGGACTCATGAGAGCTAACAACCTCTCCCATGCTATAGAACTGGCCAATGGAACACCATACGGCCTCACATCGGGGTTAAGTAGCCTAGATCAGCGGGAACATGAAAAATGGCTAGATAAAATTGAAGCGGGTAACTGCTATATCAATCGAACTATTACCGGAGCTATTGTCAAACGGCAACCTTTTGGAGGTTGTAAAGCTAGCAGCTTTGGATATGGATCGAAAGCGGGCGGTCCAAATTACCTATTTCAGTTCGCACAGCCAACCGAAATCGCTCTTCCCAAAGAAAAACATCCTGTACCTCAAGAAGTCAATGAACTCAGCTCATTTATCCAGAAGATCCCTCTATCGGCAGAAGAACTAGGTGTATGGTATGCGAGCATTTCTAACTATGCCTACTGGGCAGAGCGATTTAAACAGACCTACTTACATGGGAAAATCGATGCACAAGGGGATCTTGTTTTAGGTCAGGATAACAAACTGCTTTATAAACCCAGAAAAAAAATGTGTCTAAGAATACAAGATAGTGACAAACCTCTTGATATTTTCCGATCGATTGCTGCTGCAATCAGCTGCCATACCAACTTGGAAATCAGCTGGACACGTGGGATGTCTCCCGTTGTATTTAACGATCAGTGGGAACACCACTGCCCAACGGTTAAGATAAAAGAAGAAACACAAGGTGAGTTTTTACAACGTCTTAAAAATCAATTGTTTGAAAGAGTTCGTCTGTTATCTGATCCAACAGGTCCTCTCAAAGAGCATGCTGCTGAGAGCAACGTCTATCTCTGCCACCGACCCGTTTTATCAAGCGGACGGTTTGAACTCCTCCACTACCTAAGGGAAATGGCTTTAAGTGTAGACTACCACCGGTATGGAAATTTAGGTGTTCGGGAAGGGGAACATAGAAACCCAATCCTCTAATATTACTGATCAGTCCATGGCCCTTCGATCATGGACTGATCACTCAAATCAGACCTGCTTGATAATAAAATTGAGTTTTGAAACATGAAGAATTCATAATCCCGATTTTTTTTATAAAAATAACAAGCTTTTTTAAGTTGATCCATTCGTCTTTTTATTTTTAGGTTCTACCTATTTTAACTGAGATTGTAGAAATCCCTAGAACCTAGCTAACCCATTTTCTTTAAATAAAGATCAAAATTCTTAAAACCAAGGACCTTGTATGAGGTCCCTAGTTTTCTTCATCAAAAATAGCAAACTCTTGCCATTAGACTCTTTTCTATCGAGTGCTACGGGTTGTGATAAAAAATAATTTGAAAAATAAGATATCTTACATCAAAATCGACTGACGATCTAGCTTCCAAAATGAAAAGGAGTCACCACAATGATCGTTAAAAATTGGGCGTTCGCTCTAAGTATGCTATCAATATCAACAGCCATGGTTGCTGCCGATCAACCATCTGATGTCAATCACAAAAAAACCAATATCCCAATTGGCGTTACATCACAACCAACAGAGGTAATTACACCACCTGTAGCTCCGAATGTAACTCATGGTGCAGATATCTTTGTAAGTGCCGACTTCATCTACTGGTATGCGCAGCAAGATGGCCTGTCTTACGCATTTGCCGGAGAATTCGGCAACAATACAACAAATAAAAAGCCCTCTGATTCACACGTTAAACAAGTGGATAGGAAGTGGGAGCCAGGTTTCAAACTAGGTGCTGGTTTAGAATTCGAACATGATGGATGGGACCTGTTTGCTCAGTGGACATGGCTCAATCCTATTACTGACAATAAAAGTTCTGCCTCAGAAAACTTAGACAATGAAAACTATTTTGTTCTACCCTACGATTCAAAGGGTATTCGAAATAAAGCCGTTGGTATAGCAGGGATCTCATTAATTACAGAAGAGGCTTCTTGGACACTCCACTACAACGTCATCGACTTAGAACTAGGCCGAAACTTCTTTCTGAGCCGTTATATGACACTCAGACCTCATATAGGCTTAAAAACAGCTTGGATTAACCAAAAATTCAACCAAGAATTCTTAAGTGATGATCTAGCATTTACAAGTGCAGGACAATTTCCAAGCCTTTCTGATAACGCACCCTTTACATTCTCAGGTACAGGAAAGAAAAACCAATCTCTAGAATCTTGGGGTCTTGGTATCCGCATGGGTATAGATCCAGTATTTCACCTTTCACGTAACTGGGGGATCTATGGCAACCTAGCGCTGAGCGCTCTGTATCAATATTATAAGACAAGCGAGAAGGTTAGTGCCTATGGCATTGGAACCGGAATAAATGACTTACTTCAACCTATTGACTTTAAATTACGTAACACAAAAAAATCTAACCACACCCTTACGCCTGTCCTTGAGCTAGGTCTGGGTCTTGAGTATATGGCATGGTTCTATAATGAATCCTATATGTTAGAAATAAAAGCGGGATGGGAAGAACAGGTATGGTTTAATACCAACCAATTTCAAGATGTGTCAGATCAAGGCAACCTGACACTACAAGGGTTTACATTCAAAGCTGGACTGCATTTCTAAGATCGAAATTCTAGGCATACGGACCCTCTTTTGATGAGGTCCGTATGCCTTCTTATCCAAAAAAAATAAACTTTTATTCTCCAAGTTTCTTCTATGAAAACACTGAATGCTTCATCAAAAAAAAAAAATAATTAGGAGAAAAAATCAAATATTGTGTATACGGAAGCCATACGTTTTAGTTTAAAAATTATTGCAAAACTTGAAAGGGGGAAACGCAATGATCAGTAAAAATTGGGCATCTGCTCTAAGTATATTGTCACTATCCACAGCAATGGTTGCTGCGGATCAAACATCTGATATGAATCAGAAACAACCACCCATGCCAATGGGCGTTACATCGCAGCCAACAGGGGTAATTACACCACCTGTAGCTCCACGTGTAAGTAACGGCGCAGATTTTTTTATGAGCGCAGACTTCATCTACTGGTACGCACAGCAAGATGGCCTAGCATATGCGTTTGCTGGAGAAATCGGTAACAACACAACAAACCCAAATCCTGCTCATTCGCAAGTTAAACAAGCGGATAGAAAGTGGGAGCCAGGTTTTAAACTAGGTGCTGGTTTAGAATTCGAACATGATGGATGGGACCTATTTGCAGAATGGACATGGCTCAATCCTATCACTAACAACGAAAGTTCTGCTTCAGCAAAGTTAGATAATGATAACTATGTTGTTCTACCTTATACCCAAAGTGGAATTTCAGGAGTCGGCGTTGCTTCAGCACTAACAGGCTTAGACAAAGCAGAAGCTTCTTGGACATTACACTATAACGTCATTGATTTAGAGCTAGGCAGAAACTTCTTCCTTAGCCGTTATATGACACTCAGACCCCATATTGGTTTAAAAACAGCTTGGATTAACCAAAAGTTTAACCAAGAATTTTCAGCTGACGATGTAACATTCACTTCTCCAGCAGGAGACGCAGGAGAGTTTGAATTCTCCGGTGAAGCGAAAAAAAACCAATCTCAAGAATCTTGGGGTCTTGGTATCCGCATGGGTATAGATCCAGTATTTCACCTTTCACGTAACTGGGGTATCTACGGTAACCTAGCACTAAGTGCTATGTACCAATACTACAGCACAAGTGAAAAAGTAAGTGCTTATGGAGTAGGGTCAACGGGAACTCTAGTTGACTTTGAAGTACGTAACACAAAAAAATCTAACCATACTATAACTCCTGTTCTTGAGCTCGGTCTCGGTCTTGAGTACATGACATGGTTCTATGATGAAGCGTATATGTTAGAACTAAAAGCCGGATGGGAAGAACAAGTATGGTTTAACACCAATCAGTTCCAATCTGCATCAGCTCAAGGTAACCTAACACTACAAGGTTTCACAATGAAAGCTGGTTTCCACTTCTAAACTCAGTTTGAGATTAGATCGTATACGGCCTCCTTTTTAGGAGGCCGTTTTCATTTAAAGGCTTATGCAAGCCATGCAACTTCCACTTAATGTTACAGAATGCCCCTTTAGTAAAAACCCAGGGGGAACCATATCTAAAAGACCGTGGGGACAAGACTCTAAAGGATAGACCTTATCGCACACCTGGCAAATAAAATAATGCCGGTGACTTGATACCACAAGCTCATAGCGGATATGCTCTCCTGGGATATCGACCTTATGGATCACCCTCTTGCCTATTAATACTTTAAGCGTTCTATAGATAGTAGATATATTAATTGACTCTACCTTACCTGCTGCATAATGAAATAACTCTTCAATACTTAAAGGACGATGCATGCTGTGAAAAGCGTCTAAAATCGCTTCTTTCTGTTTTGTGGTTCTGTGCATAAATAAATACCTTTATAAAATTAAAGTTGTTATTGCAAGTAAGATTGCATTTGCAATATCATCTAGATGTTTTTCTTAAAATTCAAGGAGATCCACATGAAAGCTTTCTATCAAATAGTATTATTTATCTGCGTCTCAATTGCTTCTCTACAACATGCAACAGCATCTTTAACCAAAGCCAATCCACCAATCAACTCTTGTTCAGAGTGTGATTGTGATAAGGATCGAAAGTAATCTGTTTTTTTGATGTAAAACGAGGATAATATGATACAAGACCGAATCAATGCTGAAGTCCCTGGATTCCGATGGGTCCGCAATGTACGAGCAGCTAGACTAGAATGGCATGAAATTGCAGAAAAAGTCGGGTTTGCAGCTGTAAGCATTTTTGCAGCTTTTAGAAGCATCAATTTCTTTATGCCGGCATTTCTGGCTGGCATATTTTTTGGTCTGCAAATGCAGGGAGGATCAAGACTCGGTCGCCTTAATGGAGCTGCATGCTCGCAAGGTTTTTTAGCCAGAATTACAGGGGTGGAATTACCTCAGATAGTTTCTGTAGTAGCAGATCTGGCTGCTATAGCCTCTCATATTGATCACCACGCATTTCCATCAATTGGCAGCGCTACAATCGGTCTATACGCAGGTGCTTGGGTAGGTCAACAAGGGGCAAAAATCCCCGAGATCAACCAAGCATGGACTCAATTCCGCAGGATTGTTAGCGGTGTCGTAACATCAATTCAGCAATCGCCTGAGATCGAGGAAATGTCCCGTCAATTCAGCTATTTGATACCAACTGCTGTTAGATAACACAAAAAACACCCTTTTATTTTCATATAAAGGGTGTTTTTTAAGGTATCAGGCAATCGGCGTACATTTATCTAGCCTTATGTCCGTTATCAAACCGTGTCTCGGTGATTTCTCCGGCTACGTCATATGATTTTTTTACACCATGAAGCTCATCGTTAACAAATATTTGGATTAGATGAGGTTTTCCATCATCGTAATATTTATGCATTTTTCCGTGTCTGAACCCCTCTTTATATTCAGCATCAAAAACAAGAACTCCTTTTTCATTCCACTTTTGGTATACCCCATCAATTTTACCTTTATGATATTCGATACTACCGCAGAGAGCGCCACTTTCAAAAAAAGTTTTCTCATGCCCCTCCTGCACGTCATCTAGAAATTGGGATTGCTTTTGGACTTTACCAGATGGAAAATACTGAGTAAAAGCTCCATTCTTTTTATCTGCTTGGAATTCAAGAGAGATAAGAACCTGACCTTTTGGATGAACCACCTGAGCCAGACCTTCTTTCAATCCCTTCACATAAGGAGTAATAGAGACTTTGTGTCCGTTTGGATTGAACTCGATAGCCTCGCCCTCTGCTAGATCATTGATATACATCTGCTCCCAGGCAATCACTTTATCTACCCCTTCAGCTGCCGGATAAAAGATTTGATGTAAACCTTCTTTCAGGTTGTCTTTATAATGGTAGACAAGCTCTTTACCATCCTGCATCTTCTGAAAAAATCGTCCATGCAACCTACCATATTCATAGGTCGCCTCTTCCAATAAAACACCCTCGGAGTCCCATAAAGCTTTTAACCCGTTCATTTCACCATCAGAATAACCAATAAGCGATTGAAGCCCTCCACTTGGAAAATAGGTTTTTTGATCCCCTTCAAGAAGACCGTTATCGTTATAATTAAATTCTTTGAAAACTTTGCAGAGTTCAGTCTTTGATCCCGTCTCCGAAGGAAAATACTCACTATGCTGACCTGTAGGAACACCCATAAGATAGCGTTTAACAAGCCAAGGACTACCTCCTTCATACCAAGTAGATACGGTCCCGTCAAGCTTACCTTCTTTATAAAAAGCAAGAGCTTTGATCTGCCCATTGGAATAGTATTCTTCTTCTTTTCCCTCTTTTTTACCCATTACATAAAAGACTTTCTGCTTTAAACGATTTTTACCATGCCAGAGCTCGACTACTCCGTCGGGAAGATCATTTTTATAGCTCAGCTCAAGGGTCTTTTCCCCTTGCTCATTCCACTCCTCAAATAAACCTTCCTTCACACCCTTTTCATAGCGACCTACAAACTTAATAGCTCCATTATCATACCACTCTTTCCTTGTGCCAGAGATAGCACCTTCTTCATATTGTTCTTCTAGCTGGATCTGTCCGTTAGGATGCCATATTCGAGACAGCCCTTGTTTAACCCCACCTTTTAAGGTGATTAAACTCACTGGCTGCCCACTCTCTAACCAATCCTGGTATAAACCATCCTTGAGCTTATCTTTGTAAGAGGCGCGCAATTTTAAGTTGCCGTTTTCGAAATATTCTTTCTGCTCCCCATCAAATTGTCCTCTGGCATAAATATAATCTACCTTGAGCTGTCCATTCTCATACCACTCTCGATAAGGACCATTTCTTTCTGTATCTTTTACAATAAGCTCAGACTTTTGATTGCCATTAGGATAATATTCCTGAATAGGACTAACAAGGCTTCCGTTACTATCATACTCTGCTACATAAGCTAGGACCCCATTTTC
Source organism: Chlamydia trachomatis (assembly GCA_945875745.1). Classification (GTDB taxonomy): domain Bacteria; phylum Chlamydiota; class Chlamydiia; order Chlamydiales; family Rhabdochlamydiaceae; genus VGMB01. The sequence goes on along the minus strand of CAMCLJ010000002.1, from coordinate 53,202 downwards.
ATGACGGATCCAATGCTTTCCAACACCTACACCATCTTGATATGTACACTCACCGATAAGGCTTCCGTCTACCCCGAAGTATTGTTCTGTACCTTGTTTTTTGCCGTTTTGATAATAGATCTTATACTGTTCTTTTCCATTGGAATGATATTTAATATGGGAGCCTGTTGGCTCACCTTGCTTATAATCCCGAACCTCTAAAATAGTTTTATCTCCACTATAAAGAATCAACGCCGGATTTCTTGTGTCTGAATGAAGGACTCCACTGGAATAGACGGCACTGGCTTTTAAAGACCCGCTTTCATACCACTCCATGGCGTTACCGTGGGGTAGTCCGTTTTTATAAGGGATTAGAGTAGCCCTAGCCCCTTTGGGATAATAACGAATTAGCTCATCTTCTAACGCTCCATTTGAATAGAATGCTTGTTCCTGCTTAATTCCTTCAGGATTATAAGAAATAAGCAGGCCATGCCGCTGCCCTTGTTTAAAGGCCCCTTCAGTTTTCACTTTTCCATTATCATAAAAAAGTTTCATTTCCCCATGTAAAATCCCCTGATCATAATGCAAGACCTTTTCTACAGCTCCATTAGGGTAGAGAGAGACACTTAAGCCATGAGGTACAATGTCTGCCTTCCACTCTTTATAACCTAAAGAATCCTCTGCTGCTACAGTTAGGTCCATCTCATTTAATATCTGTCCTTCAGGATAAAACTTGACCTGTTTAACAGGTACTTGCAGATCTTGAGCTATCTGTTCGTAAAAAATAATTGTGTCTGCAGAACCGTTAGGGTGATAGCTGACAATCTTCGGGCGCCAATGGGGCTGTCTTTGTCTTAAGATAGTGGCAACTGGTGTAATCTTTTCCTCTGGTACTGCATAGAGTCCACCAAGAGAGACGCATATACAGATAAGGCAGGTTAAGATTTTCAACATAGAACACCCCTTTATATTTTATTGTTTATCCATTAGGATAATGGGCCAGAGGGGTTTTGGACAAGGCCTTAAAAGAAAAAGCAACCAGACAATGCATAATTATCTAGTTGCTTTTGACAAAAAATACTCTTAGGAAAGGATATGCTTATTCAGCAGACCTGCCATTTTCAGCATGTCGACTGGTTGTTTACCTAAAACAGCTTCTAGATGTGCGTCAGGCACAATCATTCTTTTATTTTTCGGATCTTGGCAATTTTTTGCTTTAATATAGTCCCAAAGACCTTTCACAATCTGAGGACGTGTCAGTCTTTTATTACCTACAATAGCTTGTAGTGCTGGAGAAAGAGAATAGGTCATGCTATTTAAGCCTGATGTTCTTTTAGCTCCCGCTTTTTTTACCGCTTTCTTTTTAACAACGGTTTTTTTCTTTGTAACTGCTTTCTTTTTTATGACAGCTTTTCTTTTAACTGTTTTCTTTTTCACAACAGTTTTTCTTTTCACTGCTTTCTTTTTTGCAACTGATTTTTTCTTTGCCATAACAATTTCTGCTTTTGTTATTGTTGATAATTTAAGAAAACGAGACAATACGCTTTCTTTTACTCATATCTAACGAATTAAAACGATTCTGCAATTTGTTCAACATTTTTTTTGCTTTTTACCTTTTTTATTATTCCTTCGTCCAGGATCTAAGCAAATGCAAGCCAACACAGAATAAGTCCCCAGATCAGAGGAATCCAGCCAATCACTTTAGCTAAAGCACGCTGCGTCATCGTATGTTTAATAAAGAAGTCTGGAAAAAAAAGAGCAATAAGACCGCGAATTGTCAGCACCCATCCAAGCAGCGTTACGAGCAAAGACTTACTCCAATACCAAAAGTTATACTGGCTTACCAAATAAACTCCTAAGAGAAGGTTGATGATCCCTATTAAAAAAAATGAAGAAGGATGAGCTTTAAACGAAGCCCAAATTTTAATAAGCTGAGCGCTACGTATTAGCATCCAGGCACCTAGTATGACCATAAATGGACCAAAAACACTGGCTATATCGACAGAAGAATGTATCATGATCCCTCCCTTGGATTAGATTGTCCGTCTAAGGGTTACCCTAAAAATTAGATCTGTTATTTGTCAAATAAAAGATCTAATTCTTTTTGACTAATATAGGTTGAAGCAGATTCAGGAGAAGAGGAATGAGAAGAAAGTAGAGGTAAAAGCAGATCTCTTGTATCAACCCAAATAGATCCCAAGGGCTTGAGGTGACTGTCTCGATGGAAACCGATAAGACAAGAAGGCTCTATCCGTGAAGAGATAACCTTGAAGGATGCCCGAGTAAGCGGCTTTTTATCTAGGGTAAGGGTATGTACCCCAGATAAAGATTTCATAGAAAAAACAGGATGTCCAGGCGGGTTAAGGTCTGATTGACATTGATAATAAAAAGCACCATTCTTTTGAAAAATCTCTATACAGCAGTCTGTTCCTTGGGACAGACTTAACAGCTTCATCTGTATAAAGTCCTGCCTTAATAACTCAATACGATGATGAAATCGATGCTCTCGAATGAGTCCAACCACTTTGATTCCAAGCAACCCGCTAACAAGGGCGATAAGAGAAAAAGCCACCACAAGCTCTAAAAGAGAAAAAGCTCTCTTTTTATAGCTCTTCATCACCTATATCCTCTTCTAATTCTTCAGTAGGACCAAGTTTTCCTTTTTTCTTATCTTTATAGGCCTTGAGCTTGCTTGAGCGAACGATGATATCTGTCCCATATCGATTTGAAACAATTTCATAAGAATCACCCCAGCCATCTTTAAGAAGTTTTTTCACATCTTTTACAAGACCTGAGGAACGTAAAAATTTCTCTTTGTCCTGAAGAACCTTATCTAAAGGATATCCTTTAGCCACCTCTAACAACAAGATATCCCGAATTTGACAGGCCCCTTGCTCGCTACGAAATGCACGCCCTTCATCTAAACTGCCTTTCACGTTGTAGCCGATTACGCTACCGATCAGGCCGATAAGAAAGATAACGATCATAATCTCAAGAAGAGTAAAAGATCTTTTTTTCCTCTGTTTATTCATGCTTACTCCATATATTTAAGAAGATAAAAACGAGCTTACATCGGTTAGGGGTAGAAGAATAGATAAAACAACAACTCCAACAACGAGCCCTAAAAACAAAAGCACGGCAGGCTGTAAAAATGCAGTTAACTGCTGCAGATTTTTTTCTAATTCTTCCTCGTAAATCTCTGATAAATTTTTCATAGTAATAGCAAAATTTCCCGTTTCCTCAGCGATTGCAACCATACGGACAACTAAGGAGGGTATAAACTCTGAGTTAAGTAAATAGCTGAGCTTTTTCCCTTCAATGAGTTTTTTTTCTGCCTGTAGAATCACCTCTTCTAATAATACATTGTTCATCGTCTTACGAGCAAAACACAAAGCATTTATAAGAGGTACTCCACCAGATAGCAATAAGAACATCGCTCTACAAAACCGAACAAGGGAAGATTGTATAAGAATACTACGTAAAAAAGGAGCTCGACAGGCCCAACGAAAACAAAATATTCTAAATTTTTTTTGACGTATAACCAAACAAATGCCGATTAATAACAAACCGATGCCAGCTGCCAGAACAGGTAGGTAGTTATTTAAAAAATTACTAATAGCCAGAACTGAGGATGTCAAAGGATGTAGGGTTCTACCTTCAAACAGCTCCTGCATGGAAGGGATCACAAAAAAGAAAAGGGCAACTACCACGATAAAACAAAAAAAAGCTAAAAAAGCAGGGTAGGCAAGGGAAGAAACCAACTGTTTCTTCAGTTTTTCTTGTTTAGAAATAAGTAGAGCAAGCTCTGCAAAAGTTTCTGATAAATGCCCCCCCTGCTCAGCAGCCTTCACCATAGAAAGATAAATTTCATTAAAGATATGTCCATAGGAGGCAAGGGCACTCGATAGGCTTTTACCTAGTTTAAGATGATCACATAAATCGACAAATAAAGAGTGGGCCCTATGCCCTCTATATTTTTCTTCTATCGTTACCAAACTTTCATATAAAGGAAGCCCTGCCTTTAAAAGCTGCGCAAGCTCTCTAGTAAAGTTCAAAATAAGGGTAGGTGAAAGACGAACACGATGATTCTTTTGAGAAAAAGGGGTGATCTTAATTAAAAGAACCTGTCGTTGTTTTATTTTTTCTTTCGCTAAATACAAAGAATCAGCGTCGATAACTCCATCTATGGTCTTGCCACCCTTGGACACCGCTTCAAAAGAATACATGGGCATATGGATCTACCTTACTGTTAAAGAGCTTCACATCCGCGCGTTGCGCGGATGACCTCTTTTGGTGTTGTGATTCCTTGTAGGACAAGCAATGCACCCTCGTTTCTTAATGTCCTAAGGCCATTTTGTAAAGCGATCCTTTGAAGTTGATGAGCATCTGCTGATTGAAGAAGCTGCTGTTTCAAAGAGCTATTCATCGGCATTAGCTCATAAATCCCGTGGCGTCCTTTAAAACCAGAGTGGTAACATTCTTTACAACCCTCTCCTTTGTATAACATCCCATTAAACAGATCGTGACGCTCTATCTGTAAATCAGCAAGCTCCTCATCAGAAGGAGTATACTCATGTCTACAATGTGGGCAGATAGTCCTTACAAGCCTCTGCGCTAATACACCCACTACGGAAGAATTCAGTAAATACGGCTCCACTCCCATATCAACCAACCGGGTTAAGGCAGAAGGAGCATCATTAGTATGAAGAGTGCTTAAAACAAGGTGACCGGTTAAAGAGGCCTGAATTGCAATTTCAGCTGTTTCTTTATCCCTGATTTCCCCAATCATAATAACATCTGGATCTTGCCGTAAAATATGACGCAACCCTGTAGCAAACGTTAAAGAAATTTTAGGATTAACGCCAATCTGAGCCATTCCCTGTAATTTATATTCTACAGGATCTTCAATGGTCATTATATTGACCTCTGCAGAATTAATATGGAATAAAGCGCTGTATAATGTCGTTGTTTTACCACTACCTGTTGGACCTGTAACCAGAACGATCCCTTCAGAAAGATGGATGAGCTTTTCAAAAATAGAATAGGTAGAGGGTTGCATCCCAATTTTATTAAGACCGACCAAAATATTAGACTTATCTAAAATCCTTAAAACAATCCTTTCGCCAAATACACACGGGATTGTGCTGACACGCAGATCAATTTGCCGACCGCCCATCCGCAGCTTCATCCGTCCGTCTTGTGGCAGTCTCTGTTCGGCAATATCAAGGCACGATAACACCTTAATCCTGGTAATCAACTGCGACTGATATTCTGGAGGGGGAGTATGCCGAGCCTGCAAGATCCCATCTATTCTATATCGGACTTCAATCCCTATTTCTTGAGGCTCAAAATGAATGTCCGAGGCACCTTGTTGTACAGCTTCTTTAAAAATCGAATTTAACATTTTAATGACAGCAGAATCCGATTTTTCAGCGAGCAAATCATAACCCTCTAACTCGGCAATTGCAGGCGATCCTGCTGCTTGCGTATCCAATGAAGCGATTAATTCAGAGGCGGCACCCTCTTTGCTGTGGTAACATTTTTCAATTGCTTCATCTAACGCATTTTGGGTACATACAACCTCATCGATGATTTTGCCTGTCATGCAGCGAAGCTGCTCGATGGTATCAAGTTGCATTGGATTGACGATTGCTACAAGCAAAGTATCATCCCGCTCTTCCAAAGGTAACACCCCGTGTGTTTTAGCAAATAAGTAAGGGATAATATGGACTTGTTTTTGCACCAAAGAAAAGGCGGCCAGATGCTCAAAAATAGGCAAATTATAACGCAGACGAAAGGCTTCAATCGATAAATCTTCTGTAACAAGTGTCATGTCATCTCACTTGAAAATAGGAGCTTAACGCTGCGTTCAAAAATCTTTCGTCGATCCTTCTCTTGTGCCTCTAGAGCTTTTTCCAAAAAATCAGGAATATCTCCCGGTCTTTTTCTGAGTTCTTCAGCTCTGAGTCTTTGTAAATCTTCCTGCGGGTCTGGGATAATATGTGGGGTGATAAAAAAGAACATTTCTGTATTGGTATCGGTCAGCTGGGAAGAACCAAAAAACTTGCCAAAACCAGGGATTTCTCCAAAAAAAGGGATCCTTTCTTCTTTATCATTTACAGCTTTTCTTCTGAGTCCACCTATAATCACTGTTTCCCCATCAACGACACGGACCTCATTTTCGATATGACGCCGATCTACGTTCGGCCGGTCATTATCAACAGAGCGGGGTGTATCAAAGGTAATATTTGTCTGCAGTGTCACGGAACCCTGATCATCAGAACCGCTCGGATCTTCCTCTGCAACATGAATAGTTGGAGTCATAACAATATTAATTCCGTACTGGGCTCTTGTATAAGATTTTTCAAACGCAATCCCCTTATTCGTATCGACAGGTGCGGCTCCGTTATTGATTGAGATTTCCTGTACAATATTAATCGTGGCAGCTGTCTGATTGACCGTAATAACCGATGGAGCAGCATGAAATTGTATGTTTTCCTGTGTCATTAAAAAGTTATAAGCAAAATCAATTGCAGGCATTCTACCTTTACGGCTTCTATGAAATAAGTACTCCAGGACGCCAGCACCTTCTCGAGCAAAAAGAGAATGGTATCTTAAACCATTTCTATGAGTACCTATTTTTAATAAATTCAATCCAAAATTATTCTGATTATTCACAGTTCTTTCAAAGAGCAGAACCTCTATCTGAACCATTTTTTTAGGAATATCTAATTTTTTTAAAAGCGACTTGATCTTAGGAAGAACATCCCTGCGCACCACCATTAAAAGATTCCCAGTTTTAGGGTCTGGAATGAAGTGATCGGATCCAGATTCTACCTCAACACGGGCAACGCTGCCTGGGTGTAAAGGCTGAGGAGTGACTGGAAGTGGTTGGCTCGGGGAATAACCATCGGGAGTCTTAAATTGATTCCCGAAAGAGGCATAAGAGACATCGTAGTTTTCCCGTCCATCCCCATTAGTAATTAAAAGAGCATTGTATACCTTTTCAAGGACCTTACCTAAATCATTTGGATCGCTATGACGACATGTATAGACATGCACCGTCATTTCAGCAGGGTTTTCTAACTGATCTTCAGTATCTTGAATCACTTTGTGAGCTCTTTCCACTACCTCAGGCTGACCAATTAAAATCAGAGAATTCCCATGATCTAAAGAAAAAGCAATTAAGCCTTCCTGTTCAATTTTACCAAAAGCCGGTTTGCTTTTTTCGATGGCTTCACTAAAAAAAGAAGTAAGAATCCTTTCCATCTCACGCACTGGCATCTTAGTAATCGGAATGACTTTCGATACTTTTCCTTTAGAATCCTCCCATACAGTTTGATGGAGCATTAGAAGCTTTTCAATCTCCTCTTTCGAGGCGACAATGGCAATTTTCATGCCGATTTGATAGACAAAAGTCTGTTTGGCATCTGCAAACCGCTCAAAAAACTGCAATGTGCTTTTTACATGCTCTATAGGGGGAGAAAATAGGTAAAATAATCGGGAATGACTTGGAATAGAGAGCAGAGCATTAGGTTTTGAAGCAAAATTTTGCATGACAGAAGGATCTTGCTTCATCATATAGAGCTGTCTGGCATAGGGGTTTATTTTTTTAACCCCAACACCATTATGGGATAAAATAATTTCAAGAACTTCATTCCAAGATTCCCTAGGGATCGGTATCGCCGAATGCATATTTAACTTCATAGCCGCCATTTCCGGCGGGATAATATAAAGATAATCCATCGCCCCATATTCCATTACCAGCTGAGCAAGGGTGGTCTCTTCCTGATCCCAAAGAGCATACCCTTCATCCTCTTTCTTTGTTTCTAGGGAAACAGCATCTCTCCAGTCATTCTCCAGATGAATGATGCTTTTTTTTACCGTATTAATCTTTTCGAGTAAGGCCTGATATTCCTGATCGGAACTGGTTTTGTTACCCAACTCCTGAATCTTGGTATAATATTGAACAAGATCCTGTCTATACTGGTGTAGGTCTCGATTGACTTTGGCAAGCAGCTGATCTGTTTCTATCAGATTAGAAGGATCTGCATCCTGCATCGACGCTTTTTTTTCAGAAATAGTTTGGGAAAACAAAGGGATGAAATAAGAGATCAATAGAGAAAAAAACACGAATAATTTATTTCTCATGGCGAAGGGGCCCTCCCTTTTTTTTCTGCGTGCTCGAGTTATGGGTGTTTTTTTTGCTGCTAGGGCGCCCGCCTTCTTCTGAAAGAATGGGGATAGATAAAGGAGTCATACTAGTTCTCATATCATCGAACAGATGTCCTTTCATCACCAACGTTCCTTGCAGTTTTTCCATTCTATCAAAAATAAACAGCTCTCCTTTTAAACGGTGATAAATACAGTCCTCTATATCTTTGATACGTCTAAGTGTCCGCCAGGACTTTGCCGTTTTCAATAACCAATCTCCCTCTTTTAAAATCAGTCGTCTTTTGCCGAAAGCGCAGCTGACCTGTGTTGCCGATCTTAATCGAACAGTCGATGAGCTGAGCTGGTTTTTATGGCTTATTTTAACAGGGGACTGAAGATCAATCTTAATGTTACAGGGATAAAAACCTTTTTCATCCCAGACCTGAATCTCAAGAACGTTGCCCTGGGCAGTTTTAATCTGTGCAAGAGGGCAACTCGGATTGGTCATTGGGAAATCAACTTCTGTCCAAAAGCCATCTTCCCACTGCAGAAAATCTCCAACTGCAAAAAAATAATATTGACGGCCAGATTCGGATAAAATTTCAAGCTTATGTTTATCTGACAAAGATTTGTACTCCTGACCACCATATTTTTTCAATAAAGTATCATTGCCCCACCATTTAGCAGATCTGAGTGAAGATAAGTAAAGGGGCTCATTGTTTTTATCTGAAATCGTCGAGTTTGATTGCTGCATTAAAACTTGGGTTAGTTCTTCTACAAAGCTTTCATTATCTTTAGAAGAAGAAAAACAACCGACCTCCATCTGAATTTCTCCATTCCTAGAGGATAAAGGCCTAATCCAAAGGGGCGTTTTAAGACTGCTAAAATGATACAGTATCTCTCCGTTTTCTCTATCTTCTCTCTTTAAAAATACCTGCTGACCTAGCGGGATTACAAGGGAGTCTTGGCTTCCTCTAGTCGCAATTAGCAAATCCCCTTCAGCGGGTTTTCTGTCTGGCCGAGATGTTTGTGCAAGAAAGACAAGGTCTCTGCTTAGATCGGGAATAAGTGTTGCTTGTTTTTTAGGATGAAGAGCTAAGGCGCCAGAGCCGATATTATCCAAGTTCTGATGCAGATTGTGTTTTTCTAATATTACAGAAGAACCCAGCCTATCAACCAGCTCAGCCGAAGAATCTTTGAATAAAGACCCTCCAGTAACAAGAAAAGCCGTTGCTATAAAGAAGATCACCCCAATTGTTATGCGCTTCATTAATACATCTATTTTAGAATATTGAGGACTGGACAATAACAAAATATAATCTCCGGAAAAGACACTTAGCAGCTTGAAATTCTAGGCGATTTGATAAAAAAATCAAAGAAAGATCTGTTTTTGTCAATAATTTAGAAAGAGCGATTGATAAAAATATATTAACCATTTACAGTTCAAAACAAGAGATCAACAACATTGCATTTAATGTATTTAAAAAGAAACGCAGCTTAAGGAAGTAAATTATGGATCCCATTAAATTAAAAGAAGGCGTCTCTGTTAAAGAGATTGAATCCTTTGCTAAAAAACATCGTTTTGAAGTTTTTTTCTGCGTAGCTTTTATACTGGCATGCCTCTTTTCCTTTGTTTTTTTTACTGCTTGGTCCCTGATTTTCGCCGTAATAGGAGCGATCTTAGGAGTTGTGATGCCAGGAACCATACAAAAAATCATAAAAACAACTATCCATTTTATTCTTAAACAAGAGCAGACAACACAACTGGTCCTAGCTGTGGTCACTTGGGTGGTTTGTATGTTTTTACCACCACTTGCTTTTGCGCTTATGGGAGCTGCAGGAGGCAATCATCTGGTAAATAGCGCCAATAGCATCGGAATGCAGGGACCCCAAGGGTAAAAAAAGCAATGAGTAGACCCTCGTAAAAGTGCCTGAAACAGTATAAGAGATTTTACTTGATCAGTTAAGGCATTATACTCAAATAAAAAGGGAGAGCAGATGTCGAAATACAGATCTGTATTAGGTCCTGGCAAGAAATGCGCCCTTTTCGTTTCTGATATGCAACGAGCCTATACGGAAGGGATGTTTGATCCAGAGTTTAATCAAGACTACCAAGTCTGTGTAATAAACAAACTTATCTACCAAGCCCACCAAAATCAAATCCCTGTTATCTATACAATCATCGCTTTTAATGAGTATGAAATTGCCCACCCAAGCCTATGGATGGAAAAAATTCCAGCCCTTAAAAGGTTAGTGGTAGGAAGTGAGGCTGCAGAGCTCGATCCCCGTTTGGCCTATGCTCCAGGCCGCGACCTGTTAATAACAAAAAAACATACATCCTCTTTTTTTGGGACCCCCCTTGCTAGTCAGCTAAAGAGCCAGCAAATCGAGAATCTCTTGATTACAGGCTGCACAACAAGCGGTTGTGTGCGCGCAACTGCTATTGAGGGTATGGAGCATGGTTTTAAAATGATAGTGATCAAAGATGCGGTAGGTGACCACTGGCCAGAAGCTCACGAGCAAGCTCTTCTTGAAATCGAAAGTAGGTATGGTGATGTTATTGATTCTATAGGGGCATTAGAGTTAATCCGAAAGGAACAGAAAAAATAAGGAATTTGTTACTATATGAAAAAATCTATAATTTTCTTTATATTATGTTTCGCAACCATACAAGCAAAAGAGGCCGAATATCGGGACACTGTATATCTAGCGACTTATCCCAGATCTGGTAATACTTGGACCCGCCTTTTGATAGAAGAAGCAACACATATCAAAACCGAGAGTGTATACCCCAATGAAACCTTACCAGAGCAAAGTTTATACGCAAAGGACATCATTCGAGCAGCTTCTCTCTATCAAGAAGCCTCTAATATTGTCGTTATGAAAACACATTACCCTTGTTTTAATATCCCATTAAACCCCCGATCTTTCCCAAAAGCTATTCATATTATTCGAAATCCTATAGATAGTTTCTATTCCTTTGCTGTGTTCGAGAACAAAGGAAGCAGAATTGGTTTCGTGCCTAATAATGTGCTCGTGAGAATGATCAAAGAATGGAAACAATTTCAAACATTTTGGCTATCGCAAAATAATGTATTTACCATCCGGTATGAAGATATACTCCAAAACCCAGGAGAGTGCCTTGCAAAAATTCTAGATGAGATCGGATACCAGGTAGATGAAGAAGACATCCTAAGGGCAATTAATATGTTCCCTCCTCTGGAAAATGAACTTAAACACCTAAAGCATTTTAGCAAATCCGATATTCAATTCATTAAAAACCAACTCGGTCCTATAATGAAAAAATTCCATTATGAAATACCTGATTCATAAAAAAGACCTTTTGAGATCACATTGCAAAAATAAAAAACAACTGAATAAGCCAATTGTAAAATTATTTCAGTTGTTTTGCTTAGGTTTATTTTTCTTTACTGGAATATTTTAAAACACAGAAGTAATGAGCTTTCTTATAAAGACTGGGTATAATTCTAATGTGATTATGTCGAAAAAAGGAACTGTAGGCGCTCCCCTAGGTTCATAAAACATGCTCCGTCTTAGCGATTACATAATAGCTAATCATTTATCAGGAATCTATAGCCTTCATCTGCATATGTTCTAGAATGAGCTTATTTTCGAACCACTGCAATATACAAGCCATTCCACCAATTTTTCTTATCTGCATTCGACGATACGGGTAGAACGATCTCGTATAATACTTGATAATTGAGCTTATTGAATGCAGTTCTCGTGCCAATTTCCACATCTTTAACATTCCACTCATTAATAACTGCAATAAAAGTATTATTTAGAATTTCATTATAATAAGTAAATGCCATTTCTTGAGAAATGACATTATGATTCCCATCATAGAAATAAATGTTGATGGGTTTTGAAAAAGCATTACTTAGATTAAGATTAAAGCAGTCCTCGGCGTAAAAATCATAAGGGACATCTTTTAAAAACAATGAGCAATTCTTTTTAAATATCCGATAAGGACCATTGGACTCAGACCAGTTGTCAATTCCAACTGCAGAGGACAAACTCCCTTGATTTCCAAATAAACTGGCAATAAATGTTGATCCTCGCCAACAACCTATTTCTAGATAACGGGTATCTGGCATTGAACAGAGGTTATTTAATAGGTGGCGCATCTTAACACTGGACATCCCCTGAATATCTAAAATAACCGGAGGCAGTTTCGAAATCCCTTGCTCAGCTTGGATAATACTGTTTCTCACATGATCTATTAAGTAAATCTCATTCCGGCTAAAGGTAACTGGAGCAATTTTCTCTGAATGATCTAAAGAATCTAAAACCCCTGCAGCATACAAATTTTGTATAACAACTAGAAGAAACAACCCAATAAAAAAGGGTCTGATTACAAAAAAACTCCAACGTCTCATATTTAACCTAAATGGGTTCGATTAATGAGTCTGCATCTTAATATATAGAAATTATTTTTTAAACAAATTCTTCAAATTTGAGGTCTTTACAATAAAACTTCCATCCGACATGGCAAAGGGAATTCGAAAATGAGCCCCATCGACATGGTGTCTTAATCTATGACTTTGAGTGAGTAGCAAGATCAATAAAAAATAATTTAGATGAAGCAAGCAGATATAGTGTTTCATACAGAAACCAGCAACTTGGTCTTCGTTTTTGAAAAAGCAATTTCTAAAAACCAAAAGGAAATATTAATGTCTATTTTTATCACACGCGCTTTAACGCTTTTCTTTCTATGGGGTGTCTTTATCCTAAGTGATTCTATATATGCAGAGAGCTCAAGCCCGGACCTTCCAGATCCTTATAACAATATAGAACTACTTCCCTTCGATGGTCACGGATGGTACTCAAACGCCAATCAGATCTCTCAGTTAATAAATGCTAATCATGTGAAAACTGTAATAGAGGTAGGATCTTGGATGGGGCTTTCCACAAGGCATATAGCCTCGCTTTTACCAGAGGGTGGTAAAGTATATGCTATAGATCATTGGCTCGGATCTAAAGAACATCAACCGAGGAAATTCGCTTATCATCCAACTCTACCGCAACTATATCAACAGTTTCTATCAAATGTCGTTCATGCAGGTCTAACCAATAAAATTATCCCCATAAGAATGGATAGCGTAGCTGCTGCATCGCATCTAACAGCTATCTTAACCAATCCACCAGATCTTGTTTATATCGACGCAGGTCATGATACCAAGTCGGTTTATGATGATCTGTGCGCTTACTATCCTCTTATTCAAGAAAATGGGATTTTATGTGGCGATGATTGGGGCTGGAAATCTGTTCAAATTGCAGTCCGAAGATTTGCAAAAAAGAACCATCTAAAAATCCATGCCTCTGGCCACTTTTGGTGTTTGACAGATAGATAACAACCAATCTGCTTATAAGGGGGGTGCAGACCATCCCCTTTTTAAAATCGGCAAAGCAAAATCCAAAAAACCCTCTACTGAATTATACTGAGAAGCAAGGATACTTTGCCTTTGTTCTAAGAGCAGGCTGTTTGCCTTAAACTGAAATCCCATCAGTTGTTTAAGTTTATTAACTCTTACCTTTACAGGTATTTCATCGGCCATTTCAGAGATATAAACATGAAAAAACCGGAGGAGATCATCCCATGCAGGATGGTACTTATAGCCATGAAAATGGGCTCTAATCTGGTGAAAAATAAAGGGATTGATGACACTTCCCCGACCGATCATAAGCGCATCGCATCCAGTTTGACTGAGCATGCTGAGCGCATCCTCAACCGTTAGGATATCCCCATTACCGACGACAGGGATCTTGAGTAAGGACTTAGCTTCTGCAATATATTCCCATTGGGCAGGCGGGCCATACCCATCTACCTTAGTGCGTGGATGGATAGTGATGTATTTCACTCCGCTTTCCTGCGCAGCAAATATATTTTCTTTAAATAATGTCGTATCTGCATATCCAGAGCGCATTTTTAAAGTAACAGGAGTAGAGACAGCACTCACCATCGCTTTTGCATTTTCATAAAGAAACCCAGGGTCTTTTAAAAGACTCGATCCAGCGCCTCTGCCGGTGACAGTGTTCGACGGGCATCCGCAATTTAAATCAATCCGAGGGGCTTTGCGAAGCTCCATTTGGCAGGCCATAGCAGCCATAAGATTTGGGTCTGACCCCATAAGCTGAACGGCCAGAGGAATAGGAAGAATTTCTTCTGCATCATAACGTTTTGCAAGACTCTCTACATGAGCATTGGTAGGCACACGTAAAAAATCGGTTACTCCCTCATCAAATCCACCAATTGAGCTCATAGCGATCCGAAAACATCGATCACCGACTCCCTCCATTGGAGCCAAAATCATATAGGGACACCCTTTATGATCAGGTGAAAGAAGATTGTTCACACACTGCCTCCAGATGATTTTTTCGGGATAAGGATTTCATATACCTCTTCCATTTGATCTAAGGTATGATTGAGGGTATATTTCTCTAAAACTAAGCTGCGTGCTTTTTGTCCCATCTTCTCTCTTAAACAAGGATCCTCTGCCAGTCTCAAAACGGCTGCAGCTACTCTGTCTGGAGCAAACGGAGGGACAACAAGTCCAGTACACTCATCAAGACATACCTCAGGGAGTCCCCCAACACTTGTTGTGATTAAAGGTCTTTTTAAATAAGAGGCTTGCAAGCTGGCTTGAGAAACCCCTTCATGAGCGGTGCTTAATAAAAGAAAGATATCCAAAGCCGCCATAGCCGAATACGGTGAGTCTAAATTGCCAGTAAATGTCACTACATCTTTTATATTTAATACATCTAATGTCCCTATATACTCTTTATAGTAACCTCCGCCTACCACCACCCATTTGATCTTGGGATTCTTTTCCTTAACAATCTGCGCCGCTTTCATTAAATCTTGCACACCTTTCCAGGATCTAACAAAACACACCGTTCCCACTAGTATCTCATCAGGTTTGATGAGCATGTTTCTAAACAAATCAACATCCTCTTGATTTATTTTAATCAAACTTGGATCGACTCCTGTTGGAATACAGCGGATAAGTGAGCCTGGAATTTTTGATTGTTCAGCAATGGAGGGGATAATACATGAGGAGGTGGTTACTACAAAATCAGCTAGACAATTATACAGCAGCATGCTGTTAATCCCTGGGCGAATCTTGGTAGAAAGGTGCCTTGTTCGAACGACCTTCCTTCCTGTTATACGGGCAGCGATCCCTCCCATCCACGAGTCCCATGAAGAATGGGTATTCACAATATCGATATCATGATCTTTGATGATTCTTTGTAGCTGAACTAGGGTGCTTAGAGCTGATTTTTTTTTCATAGGGATCTCATAGACCATAAATCCCTTGTCACGGGCTTTGGCCACAAGACCACCGCCTGGGTTAACAGCTAAAATGATCTTATGACCCCTGTCTCGCAGACCCTCTGATTCCCGAAGAATACGGATCTCTTGGCCGCCCCACCCCTTCGAGCTTTCAGTGTGAAGGATATTCATAAACGTTCCCCTTTCCCAAGGCTAGATAAAATTCTTTTATGACCTGAGGTAAAAGGCAGGGTAAATAATTCTTCCGACCCTCTCCATTCATATCCAGGAATTGATTTCTTGCAGAGAGTTTCCCATATACTAGGAAAAAGCTCAACAGCATGATGGGTATATGTGTAATCTGTGACCCCAAGCTCTTGGATTAGATAGGCATCGAGATCGAATTTATTTTTTAATAAAAGATTTACATCCAAGCCATCTTCTTTATCGAAAGACAAAAACTCATATAATCCCCCAAGAACCTTGCCTAAAGGCTGCTTAGAAACTAAAAACTCATTGCCCGAGCGCAATACAATCACTTCTTTATACAAATAAGTAATGGGACGGCGCTTTTTCATCGTAGGAAGACTACCCTCTAACCCCAGCCAATGGGCTTTGCAACCCAGCTGTAGAGGGCATCGCAAACACTGGGGGGTTTTACCGCATATAGTAGCTCCAAGCTCAATCAAACCTTCCATAACGATATGAGGCTTCTGATCTGGTAAAAAATCTAATGTAAAGGTCTCTAGCTTTTTACGAGCTCTGGCAGATGAGATCTCATCTGTAAAAGCCTGATAGCGGCTCATTACTCGAGAGACATTGCCATCTACAGCCGGCTGTTTTTGCTGAAAAGCAAAACTTAAAATAGCACCAACAGTATAAGAGCCAAGGCCCGGGACTTTTAATAAAGACTCTTTATCAAAAGGGATCTCCCCTGGATGATGCTCAATAAAGTAAAGGGCTGCTTTGTGTATATTACGGACCCGATTGTAATACCCAAGCCCTTCCCATAATTTGACTAATTCATCCAAAGGAGCCTTTGCCAGATCCTGTATCGATGGATATTTTGCCATCCATTTTTCGAAATATTCGATCACAACCGAGGCCCTAGTCTGTTGCAGCATGACCTCCGATATCCAGACTCGATAAGGAGAAGGGTTATCTCTCCAAGGTAACGCTCTCTTGCTTCTTTCAAACCACTGCAGGAGTTTTTGAACATCTTCAGTAGGCATTTTCTTCCTGGTCTGTGTACAAGCTCAATAGGATACCTCAAAGAGTAGAAATTTATAAAGATCTTTAAAAGAAAGACTTATCCAGCCTGGCATACTTATTGCTTGTAAAGAGATTACAAACAAGAGGCCTTATGATCAATCCATTACAAGAGACTCTACAAAGACTGACTAACGATGTCACTGAGTATATGAAAAAAGAAATTAGCATCATGAGGGAGGTCCTTGGAAATATGCACCAAGAGGAGGTAGCTCTTACTATGCTGGATAAAAACAGCTTACATAAAACGCTACAAGACAGATTTTTTATGGTGCAGACACTAAGCGTGTTACGAAATGCAAGAATGGTGGCTACAGAAGCCATTAGAACTTTTCATATCCAATCAAAAATAAAAGAAACCTCAACGAACAACATAGCTTATATGATGGAACTACAAGGCTGTGAAATCGACTATCTTTCTGAACAAATGCTCGCTCTAATTAAAAGCATGAACACACAGAACTGCAAAAATGATACCCTCACAAAAAGATATGAGCTCTACACTAATTATCCAGAACGCCTGACCCACCTGATGCCTTGGCAGGCTGCCGAAGGGAAAATAATAAAATCAAAAGCAACTATTGCCACTTACCCAATACAAGAGCCATAATATAGCGAAAAAGACGGAGTATATAATGACCTCACATCGGGTCGCAGGGTTGATTTATGGGCCGCAGCCCCACTATCTGGATCATCTAGCCCCCCTATGCTCCCTTTTAGGCATCCCTCTCTGTGTCACAGAGGAATCGATTTTTACTTTAGCACAAGAGTTTTATCCAAGTCTTGATCTACGTCTTGAAACTTACCTTTCAATGGGCACATACCTTATTGAAAATTTTGACATTCTCTTTCATTGCAGCGTACGTCAGCTCTTTGATGATGCCTTTTTTTTTGTACAAAAACTCCATAATAAAAAAATTCATACGATTTGGTGTCCCCACGGCAATTCAGATAAAGGCAATATCACTTACTTTATGGAAGCGCTCCAAGAGGAAAGAAGCGCTCTGATCTATGGAGAAAAAATGAGGGATGTGCTGAACACCAAAGGGGTCTTAGACAAGTGGCACTCGTATGCTATCACCGGCAATTACCGTTTATCCTATTATTTAAAAAACCAAATTTTTTATAAAAACTTGGTTAAATATAAGATTGAAAGAAAGCTGCCAGCTAATAAAAAAACTATCCTCTATGCACCTACATGGGATGACTTTGAAAAATCAAGCTCCTTATATGATGCATATAAGAATATTATTAATGAGCTACCTCAAGAGTATAATCTCATTATTAAAATCCACCCCAACTTATACGCCCAAGATCCAGCAAAGGTAGAGCAGATTCTGGGTTGCTGTGAAGGGAAGAATTCAATCTTATGGATAGAAGATTTTCCAGCTATTTATCCATTACTCGATTTCATAGATATTTACATTGGCGATGCATCCTCAATAGGGTATGACTTTGTAACATTTAATAAACCGATGCTCCTCTTAAATCAAAATAACAGGATAGCAGACAAAGATCCGAGCCTATACCTGTATAGATGTGGTATTGAAATCCGTCGTAATCAATACCCTGACATATATAGGATTCTCTCAGCCTATCTTCCAACAGATGGAGCGCATTTTGAAAATATAAGAAAGACCACTACAGAGTATACTTTTGGACTACCTCTAACAGAAAAAGAGCTGAAAGAAAAAATCGATACTCTTTATAAAACTTTTCCCGAACAAGAACTAAATTTCTACTAAGATGAATTCCTATCCACGTGCTGTTGCAATTATAACCGGACCCGATACCCTCCTAGATCATATCGGAGTGCTGAGCCAAGAGCTCAATATCCCTCTTATCGTAACGGAACAAGAGACGTTCGATATTGCCAAAATCTTTTATCCTGATCTCAATGCAAAACTCATCAATCTCCAAGACCTTTCTTTGGCTTTTCTAGTAAATCACTTTGATATCATCTTTCAAAGCTACAGATTTGCGCAAATGGAAATGAGCTCTTCTTTCAAACTTTTATATCAAAAAGAAATGAGGTTTGTATACTGCCCCCATGGGAATTCAGACAAAGGATTTTCTCTCACCCACCACCCTATACAAGATATGGCATTAGTGTATGGGGAGCACATGATGAGCTCTCTAAAGACATCAGGAGCCGTTGACAATATCCAAGAGATAATTGTTACCGGTAATTATCGATTGGCTTTTTATGAAAAACATAAGCCCTTCTACGACTCTCTTACCGATCGGATACTAAAGAAGCATCTTATTTCTAATTTACAAACTATTTTATACGCCCCCACATGGGAAGATGGGGAAAATCCTTCTTCTTTTTTCTCTTGCTGCGATAGAGTCATTCAAGATCTTCAAGCAAGATGGAATGTTATTGTAAAGATCCACCCACTCATCGAGCAGTTGCATCCCGCACAAACACTGTCAATTACTAGTCGATATGAAAATCAGCCAGGCATTATCTTTTTATCGAAATTCCCATCTATATACCCAATATTGGAGCTTGCCGATCTATATATTGGGGACTTCTCATCTATAGGCTATGATTTTCTAAGCTTTGATAAACCACTGTTTTTCTTTAATACTGTTAAGCAATTACAAAAGAATGCCGAAGGCTGTTTTCTTCATCAGTGCGGTCTTTCGATCCCAGAGGATCCTTCTTTGAATCTTCATGATTTTTTACATGCGAATAGACCTGTATGCCAAGAAAAATATAAACAAATAAGAAAAAGAATCTATGAGTTTGCCTACGGAAACCCAAGGAAAATGGAAGAAGTAAAAAACGAAATATTTCTTAAGATGCAGGGCAGAAAAGTCTAATCCTCTTTATATAAAAAAACCCAGCATTGCTGGGTTTTCAGATGCTCCAAAGGTAATCTATGAATTATTCTGCAGAAACAACTTCTGAAGAATCTTTTTCCTGACTATTGTCTTGGGCAGTTTCCTGACTATTGTCTTGGGCAGTTTCCTGACTATTATCTTGATCAAAGCCAGAAGCGACTTCTTGAGCTACTTCTCGATCAATTTCTTTCATTTCCTGATCGCTTGCAAATACAGCCATCGCATTAAATGCAATGACAGCTGTTAAAAGACTAAATAGTTTTTTCATAAATCCATCCTAAATTTTGGGTTTTAAGGGACATGGACCAGGTTATAAGAGATATAAATTTTCTCGTCAAACTTTTTACAAAAAACATCAGAATATCTGAGATTAAAAAAAGATAATTTCAATTTAGTCCCTGATGTAACAACATTGTTATTCAATTAAGCAAAACCTGAATGAGTAGAAAAAACCCAATTAACCGCTTGGATTAATCAATGAGCAAGTTGAATATACAAAAGATGAATCTCAATTCTGTTAACTAGGATCAAACTCAACAGGAGGTAAAACTAAAACAGTTGAAACATCACTTAAATTTACTGCAACAGCCTCTGCGACGATATCATAGGAAGATGCTCCTTCACGCAAGGGAGTGACTGTTTTAACAACTGCCACTGGAAGGCCAGGTGGAAAGACACCATCCAAACCACTTGTAACAAGAAGATCTCCCTGTTTTAGAAGAGCTATAGGATCACTCATTGACATATCAATAGAGGGCCGGCCTGAACGTAGATCTCTAGATGGCCCCTCTTGATCGGGCCAATCATAATTAAAACCAATTCCATAAAGGACAGAGCTTCTTGAACGCCATAAAGGAGCACTACCACCGTGAAGCTGTCCTTTCGCTAGATATCGATCCTGGCAACTGGCTGTAATTCTGCTTTTAATCCTATTAAAAAAAGACATAAAAGCTTGCTGTTCCTCTACAGACTGAAACAGATCATTTCTATTCTCAAGCATATATAACATCGACTGTAGTTGCTGCCATAACTGCTGATTTTGATCCCTGCCTCTTGCTATTCGAACAGCCACATGCAAACGGGCATCAGTAATTAACCTCACCTTTGCTTGAGCATTTCTGACATCTTCAACCACACCAATTAAAGCTCCATCTAAAAGAACGGGACTGTTTTTAGCGATAACAGTTTTACCAAGAACTTTATTCTGTTTTTCCCCTATGTTAATCCATACAAAACTACTCCAAGATGCAGGCTCTCGAAAAATCACTTTAGCAGGACAAGAACACAGTTCAAGCTCTAAAATTTTCGAAATCTCTCTTGCCCTTCTTTGAAAAAATGACTGCAACTGAGAATCCGAACTACTTTGTCCTTTTAATTCTTTGAGACGGATTAACTGCTCTTCTATCCGATCCTCCATTAAGAGCCATGTTCTTAAATTTTCAATCTGAGTGGTAAGTAAATCATGTTCTTTTTGAAAAGAATCAGCTGACTCTTGCGGATGGTATCCTCCAACATCTCTGACAGTAGGTAAGGTCAGAATATTTAAAGATGCTGTTTTTACGTAATCAAGACCTTGCCAAGACGGGGACACGGTATAAACAATCAACGACCTCAATCCTCGGGTAAACCGATCGGGCAGGCTTAACACCAACAATAAGAAGATGAGTAGAAGAACATAGGGGGTATAAGAAACTCTACGCATACTCTATCCTACTACTTTTACAATCGAATTAACTACATAATCGATGTTAGAAGAGATAAGTCCAGCTAAATTGATTCGACTATCTGTCGTCATATAAATAGCGTATTCTTCCCTTAAACGCTCAACCTCTTTTGTACCAAGGCTGCAAAAACAAAACATTCCGCTGGCCTCTTGTAGATACTTGTAATCTTTTGAAATTAAACTAGAGCTTAGTTTAAGTATAAACTCCTGTTTCACGGAAGCAATTCTCTGTCTCATTGCAGCAAGCTCTGATAGCCACTCTTTAGTCAGGATAGGATCTTGGAGTATACCTTTAACAATTTTCATCCCGTGCATTGGAGGATTGGAATAATTTCTTCGGACGATTGTTTTTAACTGACTTGCAACATTTTTTTCTAGATCCTTATCCCTAGATAACACAAACAAAGCCCCCGTACGTTCTCCATATAAAGAAAAGTTTTTTGAAAAAGAAATAGCCACAAACATATCAATACCCATCTTTGCAAATAAACGAATGGGGTAAGCATCTTCGTCGGGAGTTCCTGCAAAACCAAGGTAGGCCCCATCAAAAAAAGGAATTAAATCTCGCTCTCGAAATAGATTAGCCATCATTTGCCACTGCTCAAAGCTTGGGTCTTGACCTGATGGATTATGGCATCCTGCATGAAGCAATACGACAGATTTAGGAGGTAGTCCATTTAAAAACTGCTCCATCGCTACAAAATCAAATCGATGAGTCACCCAATTATAATACGGGTAGCAAGTGACAACAAGGCCTACCCGAGAGAATACCCCTTGATGATTTGGCCATGAGGGATCAGAAATATATATTTTGTCTCCGAGCTCTTGTTTAATCAATTCACCACCAATTCTCAGAGCTCCAGTTCCGCCAATTGTTTGAAAAGAGCTCATGCAATCAGAAAGATTTCTCGATAAGTCTGAACCAAATACCATATTAGCTACGGCAGATAGATACCCCCCATCACCTTGAATCGGCAAATACTCCTTATTATCCTCTTGCGCAAGCAAATAATGTTCGATTTTTTTGACAGCTTGCATTATTGGGGTTTTTAATAGCTCATTTTTATAAATACCCGCTGTTAAATCAACCTTGGAGCTACGAGGATCTCTTTGATACTGACTGACAAGACCAAAAATGGGATCGGATGGGGCAAGTAGCACCCTAGCAAAACACGACATATGCTTACCTACTGATGTTTACTCCATTCTACCTATTTTAATGAGTATTTCACATTATTTTTAAATCGTTCTCTCAACTCCCTTATTTATAAATAGGCAAGACTAACATTTTTGGTATCGACCTGGATTACCTCAATATAGAATTCTTCTATGAAAATGTAATAATTGCAGGAATATAGAGGATGGACTATGCTACTATACAATTCCTTAAGGGGTGTTAGCTCAGTTGGTAGAGCGCGTCAATGGCATTGACGAGGTCAGCGGTTCGAGACCGCTACACTCCATATAATATTACCTCTTTCTATCATCGATCTTTGCATATAAGGTAATAAAAAGTCAGAATCTTCAAGGACTTAAGGTTATTACTCTGCCTAAAATAAAACACATCAAAAAGAAACCTAGAGATCTAGTTTCTTTTTTATAAAGCCTCGAACCTACTATTCTTTTTATAATTTTACCTTTTCTTATCCCTTGTTTTTTCATAGAAATCTTTCATAGAAGCAAAGAGCGTATCAGAATTTTCATATACCTTTTTACAATCAGGGATGCTTTTAAGAAAAGTATTGCCGTAAGACTTAGTCATTAATCTTTTATCTAAACATACAATACAGCCTCGATCTTCTTTTTTTCGAATAAGACGGCCAAAGCCCTGCTTAAATTTAATGCTAGCAGAAGGTAGAGAGTAGAGTGAGAAGGGATCCCTATTATCCTTTTCATATAACTCAGAAAACGCTTGATAGATAGGATCAGAGGGGACCTTAAAGGGTAATTTAACAATAATCACACATCTGAGAGCTTCTCCAGGAACATCAACCCCCTCCCAAAAGGAATCAGTTGCAAACAGGACATTGCCTTCCTTAGATTTAAATTGTTCGATTAATACTTGTCTTGAGGCATCGCCCTGTCTTAATAAAGCAAACCCATTAAGACGCCCTTCGACAAGGCGATAGACCTGTCGCAGCATGTCATAAGAGGTAAATAAAACAAAGCAACTACCTCTGCTGGCTAGAATCGAACGATAAATAGCATCGGCAGCAGCTTGCATAAAACCACTTTCTGAAGGAAGAGGTATATCTTTCGGAACAAGAAGCAGTACACGGCTCATATAATCAAAAGGAGAAGGATAGATCTTTTCAGAAAGCTCTAAAGAGGAAGACAAAGATCGCAAACCAATCCTCTCTTTTATAAAATCAAAGGTATGAGAAGAGGTAAGAGTTGCGCTACATAACACAGTCGATACCCGAGGATCAAAAAGATGAGTTTTTAAATAATCGGATACGTTGAGATGAGCATCTGTAAGCATCATATTAGATAAAAAACCGGTCATTTCAATCCAACGAACCCGAGAAACATCTTGTTCATTTTCTGTAAAAGCTTTCAGATCCTCTGCTTTTTGAGAAAGGGTTTGAGCTATAAATTCCATCTCCTGTAAATGGACGGCCAACTTCTCCATTACACTTTTATCGACATCTCGGAGCTGACCTCGGATATTACCCAGCATTGTTGCAATTTTGAGCAAATGAGCTGACACCTGGAGGAATGAAGGTTTAATATTTGTCTGCCAATGTGCGCTAAGAAGGTGCTGGGCCTTGAGTCGCCAACGCAGATCTTTAGATTCTGATCCCCTATCTTCTTTTAAATATGTTTGGCAGTAGAACTCAAGCTGTTTAAATAGATCTTCAATGGCAAGAGCGACCTGTCTTTTTTCTCCAGGCAAATCTGTTTGAAGATTCATCTCAAGCGTTGGGTTTTTGATGTTGGATCTGATGAGATCTTTTAAAAACAGCTGAGACCTACTTTTTTCTGGATGGTGGTCAGAATAAATTCTACCAAGCCAGCGCACCAGATCTATCTTATCATTTTTCTTAGCTAGGCTCTCTAATGCAATCTCGTCAAGATGATGAGCTTCGTCGATGATCAGGCGATGAAATTTGGGAAGCAACGCCTTTTCTTCACGCCCTTTTTCTGGGGCTCTTGCGAGTAAATCCGCCATTAATAGGTGATGGTTAACAATGAGGACCTGCGCATCCGACATCTGTTTGCGGACTTTAAAAAAAAAGCACTCTCTATAATAGGGACACTGCACCGTAGAACAAGAGCCCCTTTCAGCAGACACTAAATCCCATACATTCTGAGGTACAGGAAAAGGAAGGTCTGAATAAGAGCCGTGATTGGAAGTTTCTGCGAAATCTTGTACCTGAGACAGCTTAGAATGCTCATCTGGAAGTAAACTTAGAGTCTCATTTTGAACTTCATTGAGTTTTTTAAGACAAATATAATTGCTCATCCCCTTAACAAGGACAACTTTTATATCAACTCCTAAAGATCTCAATAAAAAGGGAACGTCTTTTTCTGTGAGCTGCTCCTGCAGAGGAATCGTGTGAGTTGAAATAACTGTTTGCTCTCCACGGCTGACAGCCCAGTAAATAGCAGGGATAAGATATGCCCAGCTTTTACCGATGCCTGTGCCAGCCTCGATAAGAGCAATTTTCTCTTTTTCATAAGCATCGAGAATTTGCAAAGACATTTGTCTTTGCTCATCTCGAAGCTCATAATCTTTTAGAATCTTATTTAAAATTCCGTCAGAAGAAAAAACCGAATCAATAAATTCTTTGCTGGAAACTTGCACTTTGAACCATTAGATAAAGATGGGTAAAGCGTATCAATCAGTTTCTAATAAATCAAGGAAAGCCTGCAGCTGTTTAGATCGAGTTGGGTGACGCATTTTTCTTAACGCCTTCGCCTCAATCTGTCTAACACGCTCTCTTGTCACTTTAAATCGAACACCTACTTCCTCTAGAGTCTTTGGTTTGCCATCTAACAGACCAAATCTCTCAACAAGAACTGTTCTCTCTCTATCGGTAAGAGTAGATAAGACATCATTCATTTTATCTTTTAAAATGGCATAGCCAGTAGCTTCTGCAGGAGATTCAATCGTGGTATCTTCTAAAAAGTCTCCAAACTGACTTTCTCCTCCATCACCTACCTCCGCTTGCAGGGAAATAGGATGCTGAGCGATTTTATAAATTTCTCTCACTCTTTCAGGGGTAAGATTCAGCTCGCTAGCCAGCTCTTCCGGTGTAGGCTCCCTACCGGTCTCCATCATGAGTTTCTTAGCGCCGCGCAAGACTTTATTAATTGTCTCAATCATATGCACAGGGATTCGGATAGTACGAGCCTGATCTGCGATAGCCCGAGTGACTGCCTGACGAATCCACCATGTTGCATAGGTAGAAAACTTATAACCACGACGGTATTCAAATTTTTCAACAGCCTTCATTAGACCCATATTCCCTTCTTGGATCAAATCCAAGAAAGAAAGACCTCTATTGGTATATTTCTTTGCTATAGAAATCACAAGACGTAGGTTAGACTCAACCATCTCTCTTTTGGCTTCTTGGCTTTTGTCCATCCACCGTTGAAGCATCCTGACATCTTTTTTAAATTCGTCTAAGGATCTACCAGCGGCAAGCTCTCTCTTGACCAACTTTCTTTGCATAGCAAGTAGCTTGGCTGCGGCGAACTTGTTTTTTTCCGCTCTTGGAATAAGCTCTTGGATTTCTTTTTCTAAAACTAAAAAACGCTCATAGGCAGTCAAAATCACTTCACCGAAATCTTCAATGATGTTGTGCCTGCAGTAGACTCGTTTAAGATAAGCTTGGGTACGTATACGACATTTTTCAATGTCTTCTGAGAGCTTAACCCTATCTACTTTTTTTAACTTTGGATCTTTTAGCTGGAGCTGCAAACCTTCAAGAATCGAATCTTCATGCCTGAGTAAAGCGCTTAACTTAGGCAGTAGCTGCAAATAAAGAGCCTTGTCTGCTACTTCTTTTTCAGAAACAATTTTATCAAAACGATCCTTCCCAGTAATGAGATAGTTGGCAATTGAAATCGCCTCGCTTGTCGAGTAACGAAACCGCATGATGATCTTTTCAACCTGAATCTGGGCTTTTTCAATTCTTTTCGATATCTCAACTTCTTCTTCACGGGTTAGAAGAGGAACCGATCCCATTTCTTTTAAATACATCCGAACAGGATCATCAGAGGTTCCTTCGGGTCTTTTTGCTAAACCCTCTAGCTCCTTAGCTTCCTTTTTACGTTCTTTCTGACGGTCTACTTCAACTTGGTTCAGGATCTGAATGTCCATCCCACTTAAAAAAATCAAAATTTGATCGATCTGTTCCGCAGAATCAAAGTTCATAGGAAGGATCTCGTTGATCTCTTCGTAAGTGATATATCCTTGTTCTTTGGCTATAGCAACGAGCTCTTCCACCTTTTGCTGGTGTTGTTGGCTCAGATTGGTATTCAATGTTGTCCCTTTAGTCATATCGTCCTGGGATGTATTTAAGCAGTACTGAAATGTTGTTTGGATCTAACTTCTCCAGCCTTTTATTTGACTGAAGCTTGTCCTAAATTCTGGAAAAACAAAAACATACTTATTAAGCTATGCTCTTTTTTCTTAGGGCCTGCAGGGCACATATGCTCGAAGGTATCCCATAGAAAAAATGTATTATTTCCGGCTCATCCTAACACGAGAATATGAAATAAGCAACCTGTTTAGAATCGGTAAGCAGATTTCAGGAATAAAAACCGAAAAATAGTAAAAAGGATTTATGTTTTTCAAGAAACAAAAGAGAGATCTGCTTTGTCAATTAAAGAGGCAATTACCTCCAAGCTTCATATTACAAACAAATAATGTAAGTAAACGACAGCTTGTTTTTAAAAACAAAGAACTCGAGCTTTTTTACATTTTTACTACTCAGAATTGGATGGGTTTTCAATGTAAAATCGCTTTACATCCACTGTATTTTAAAAAAATATATTTCTATCCTAAAAGATTCTTTGCGTGGAAATCAGGGTTGGGGTCTGATCCAATCAAAAAGTATTTTTATTTTCAAAACAAAGAGGGCAAGTTTATTGTATTCGATGAACAAAGAACTAGTTCGGCAAATGAAATACCAACAAGAATCTATAGAGTCGGCATTAACATAGGCAAACCCTATCTTTTAAAAAACGGGAAATGGGGGATTGAAGGGGATTTTCAACAAAGGAAGGGATCCCAAATAAAGGTGCAGATAGATACAAGCGATAGAGAGCCGGACGTCTCATTAAAAAGTTTTATAAAATTTTTAGGTAGGTCAATTTATAACAGTCTTTTAAAGAAACTAGACTCTTCTTAAAAAGATCCGATCGATAAAAAAGAAGGCTACCAATAAAAAAATGACAAGAACTGCTTTTAAGCAAGATAGAAAGGGGAAAATTTTCTGCAAAGTGTTTTTAGAAGGGGCATTTTTATCATAGTAGACGGCCCATGGGATCTGCTCCACAGCATTAATAAAGGAGCTGGCCTGCTCGGTACTGTTAAATACCGGATGATCAAAATTAGTTTTACCAAAAATCTTTTGACCTCCCGCAGAAAACGTGTAATCTGCCTCGAGAAAGAACGAGCCTGAAGATCTTTCATGGGCGGTCCATTTAGCTGTTTCAACACCCACTTTTTGGCCAAGTCTTATATATCCCCATAGCTCGATGACAGAGTTGCACGACACCCAAAGAGCTACTGTTAAAGGGATTAAGTAAATCAGCCCCCTTATTCTATCCATTTATTGCCAGCCTTGTGTACTCAGACTTTGACGAATTATAGAACTTAAGGTATATTGTCGTGCATCTTAATTTGTTAAGAACAGAGTTATAGTATGGCAGCAGATAAAAAAAAGACCCCAGAAAGAAGACCCTCAGCTCTTAAGCGAGATATTCAAAGCGAAAGAAGAAGATTAAGAAACAAAACTTACAAATCAACAGTAAGTAGCGCTATTAAATCTTTTCAAACCAGCCTTTCTCAACCAGATGCAGTAGCCACAAAAGAAAAGTTCCAAGTTGTGTGCAGCCTAATGGATAAAGGTGTGAAAAAAGGTATTTTCCCAAAAAATAAAGCAAATCGTACTAAGTCTAATCTTTCCCAAAAAGTTTCTGCTTAACACGACTCGTTTTGAGATCTCATGACAAGCAAACATCCTCGTCGTGAGATCACCTTATCACTCTTTATACCTCACAAGAATTTTACAAATTTCCTTCTCTAGCTTTAAAGCTACAGCCTTATCTATCACACCATTCATCATTATAGAGACCACTAACTCCTGTCCCGATACAGTCGTTATATAGCCCGATAAACACCTAACCCCTGTCATAGAACCTGTTTTTGCCTTTACCTTACCAAGGAGCTCTGGATCATCCATAATAAATTTTAGTGTGCCGTCAATACCAGCAATGGGGAGCGAATGAAAAAAAGGTGTAAATAATACAGGATCATCTCTTGTAACAAGCAAAAAATCTACAAGCTGCCTTGGACTGATGAGATTATACCTAGACATACCCGATCCATCAAGTAAAGCCATTTGAGAGGTGTTTACCCCTTTTTTAGATATAAGCTCTTTGACGGCGTTTGCAGCAAGACTCCATGTTCCTTGCTTGCCAGAACAGACCTGTCCTATTTTTTTAAACAAGCATTCTGCATATAAATTATCCGATTCTTTCATCATTTTATGAACCAGCATCTCTATGGGAGCAGATTGATGTTCTACAAGAAGCTTTGCTTTTTCAGGTGTTTTTTTTTCTTCTACTCCTTGAGGGCAAGAGATACCACCACCCTGTAGAGTATCTAAAAAAAGAGCTCCTGCATATAGGTGAGGATCTTCTAGCGACACTCTATATAATATTGGCTGGCTTGTAAGAGAAATCAAACCTGTTACATAAACAGAATTCTTTATTTGATCACTTCTTCTTTCGATCGCTATCTGCCCATCTATCCCGTCACAGGTTTGAGCGAAATTGTGACATCTTACAAAAGAAGTATTAGGCTGCAAAACAAGAATTGGCGATTGATTGATATTGCTGGCAGGCTTGACCAAAAGTTCTATGCAACCGTGATTTACAGTTAAAGGAGAAACTGGACAATTCCAATACTCTGGACCGTCATCCCACATCCATCCAGGACCTTTTTGAATAGAATCAAAATCAGAGGTATCAACAAATAAAGAACCTACAATCTTTTCAATCCCCAATTCCTTCATTTGCAAAGCAAGGGCCTGTAAACCCTTTTCATCAAGAGATGGATCCCCCCCTCCTTTAAGGTAAATATTACCAATGAGTTTTTTGTTTTTTATTGCCCCATCTGTCCACACAGAGGTCGTAAATCTGTAATCGGTGCCTAAAAGGGCTAAACAAGAAGATCCAGTAAAAATTTTTAAGCAACTGGCAGGAATAAATAGCTTATTCGAATTTTTTTGATAAATTGGGCTCCTTGTAGCTAAAGAGACTACCTCCACCCCAATATGTGCAGAACCTATCTGCTTTTGTACGATCTTATCCAGCTGAAGTTTTAAGTATTCTCCATAGTAGACATCAGATTGTATTAAAGAATCTGTAGAAGAAAACCCTAAAGGAATAGCGAAACATAAGCTTGAGGCAATAATCCAGGCTACTATGATTCTTGGTAACATACAGCCTCCTTGGCTATCCTTAATCTGGCATGAAGGCCAGATATTTTTCTAGAGCTACGGTTGATTAACTGCTGAAGAACATCATCTCTTATATCTATAAAAACAGAATTTTTAGCCCTTGTTACCGCAGTATAAAGGACTTCCTTACCAAATAAGCTCGAGCCTTGCTGGGCAAGTATTAATACATCATCGTACTCACTACCCTGACTTTTATGTATAGAAAGGCAATAAGCATATTCATAATCGGGTAGCATCGCTAAAGGGATCTGTCTTGGAAGATCTCCTTGCTTATCATAAAAATAAGCTAATGCTTTTTCACTATCGTTGTCCTTATACTTAATTAAAACACCCGTATCGCCGTTAAAGAGTCCTATAGAATATTGGGTTTTTTTAATAAGAATCGGATAAGCGATCCAATCAGAAAACCCTATCGAAGAAAATCGATTGAAAAAAAATTGATTGATCGCATCAACGCCTAAGGGACCTTTTCTAATACAAGAGAGGATTCTAAACCGATCGAATGTTTTAAGAAGATAGAGTGGATCCAAATCATCTTGAATAAATGAGAATCGGGGCTGACAAAAATTCCATAATGCCTCGTATCCTTGTTTGATCGACTGAGAAGGATCAAAAAAACTCATCCTTTCCAAAGAGGCTGTATGATCGAGTAACATCTTCTGTACTAAAGTTAAATCTTGCTGATTAATTGCCTTAGCAAAATCTAAAATTTGTTTCCGATCAGAACGCATGCATTCAGTGAGCTCCGAATAAGAAATACCTTTATTCATAGCTGCATATTCAATCAAATCTGCAAATAAACTACCGCTATCAATAGGGGGGAGTTGATCTTTATCTCCCATTAAAATCACAGCAGTCCCTTTCTGTAGAGCGCTGAGAAAATAAAAAAACATCCTAGCATCGATCATGGATGCCTCGTCAACGATCACTAGATCAGCATAAAGAATGGGGGCCTTCTTCATCATCCCCTCAGAAGATTTAATCGACAAAAGAAAATGAAGGGTGCCCGATTCAATAGAGCAATCTGCAGCAATCAGTTTTCTTACACTGCTCTCTAGATGCATGCTTGCTTTACCAGTGGGCGCTGCAAGGATAATTCGTAGATCTTTTTTCCCATGGATTTTGTACTGACGGACAATTTCCGCTGCCGTAAACGTTTTTCCCGTCCCTGGCCCCCCAGTAATAATAGAAAAAGTTGATGATAAAGAATTATATACTGCCTGCTTTTGAGCGATATTAAGTAACGGGGAAACAGAGAGGTTGTCTATTTCATATTCAATAGGATGGGATGCAATACGAAAAATCTCTTCAATAAACCTCTCTTCAAAAAAGGCATTTTTCTGCAGATAAAAGTAAGAATCTAATCGAATAATCGGAGAAAAACCGCCATCTACTGCCTGGCCACTACCTGGCAGCAGCTGAGCAATCTCCGCCATACCCTTGATGGCCATCTGATCCAAGGTCTGGGCGCAGGCAGTATTTTCAAATAAAGAAGAAGAAAGGGGGATCAACTGGTCCCCTTCTTTTGTAATGCATAAATGCCCAAGCCTGCTGGCCATTATAAGTTTACACACAAATGCAGCACCATTTTCTGACAGCTGTGGCAATCCTTTTAGGATCATACAGGTAATTGCAAAATCAATTGGCAATACAGCATCATCTGCCATCAGAGACTCTATTCGAGGCCATTTCTTACGGTCTATCAAGAACATCGAATCATTTCCCCTTTCTCTATACCACTAAGCAAAGATAGATCTGGCAAGAAGTAAAAGGCAGCATTACCACGTAAAAACAAATAAAAAGCCCCTCCAAAAGATAGAGACCTCTCACTTAAATCTAACTGAATCAAATATCTTTTTAATGCTTCAGAATAAATTGCTGCCTGTAAAAAGTACCCCTGTTCTTCCATAACTACCGCAATCTTATCGGATAAGTAATCAGAAGACTTATCACCTAAATAATTGGTCTTCCAATCTAGGATATAGATTTTTTTATCAAACAAGAAAACACCGTCGATAAATCCCTTCATCATATCGCCCCTTAATTCAAAGGCAAACTCCATCTCAAGAAAAAAATCTTTAGATGGGATATCAGCAAGACAAAAGGAATAAAAATTAGAGGATAGGGGCAAATGCATTGTTTGATGGATCATTTCACAGATCACCACTTGAAAAAGAGCTAACGGGCCCATTTGTGTGTGCTGATCCACCAGATGAGCAATCCCATCTACGTTATAGGGATGATGCAATCCCTGTTGAATCACAAGTTCTAAAATGCGGTGTAACACAGTGCCGGTTTCAGCCCCTAAAGGGAGTATATTCTCAGGGATCTCTTGGGAGGCAACTGTTGATAGAGAGCTTTTCATTTCATTTTGATGGATAGAGCTAAAAGAGAGGATTTTTTCAGGTCTAAAGACCCTATCAAAGGCAGGGGTAAATACAAGATCTTTCTTCTCTGATAACAGATCCTTTGACCAAGAAGACAAAGTCGTATCTTTTAATAAAGAATAACTAATAGATCCAAGCTTTGATAATCTATCCAAATGCTGCGTGAGGATATCTGCAGAGAAAAGATGGATGTTGTCGTAAGCTTGCATGAGGTTAAATGACTCTTTGCCAAAACTTTGACATAAAAGCTCGATCGAAGAGGCACATGATATTTCCACCCTCTTTCGATCTAAGTCAATTGCCACAGGGATATATACCCTAGTTTTTGCCCTTGTAAGTGCCACATATAGATGCCTCATTTTTTCTGCATCTGTTTCTAAAATAGCTTTTAAACAACTCTCTTTAGAAAAATCTGCTTTTTCAAGTCCCTCAACCCCGTTTTCGTTTGTCTTGATAATCTCATCGATGGAGCTCGATCTAGAAACCAGGCCTAAAGCAAATACAATATCAAACTCAAGCCCTTTACTAGCATGAATCGTCATAATAATGACTTGATCTTCTTCTGACTCTGCTGCGACTTTGAGGATTTCATCATCCGGATCTAAATGAGCAAGTCTCTTATAAAAAGCATAAAAACTATCTAAAGAAAATAAATCAACAGAGGGGCTCTGCTGTATAATTTGTAAAAGCTGTCTCACATCAAAATAAAGAGCTCTATCGTCTCTTGATAAAATATGTTCTAAGATCGATTCAGAGGCTCCATTCCAGCAGCTTGCAAGAAACTGAGAAAAAAATGCACCCCACCCTTTTTTTACAATGTCATATTTCGCTTTCTGAAAATAACTCTTAGCATCCTGTAGAGCCGCAAGTTCCATTCCTCCTATTAGATCATGGGCCTGCATCCCTATAAAGACCCCGCCCAGCACCTTTTTTAAAGCTGCTGTATCATCATAATAGATCACTGCATGTATCAGGTCATAAAGGGCAAGATAGGCTGGCGATTCATCGACAGAAAATGACCGTTTAACAGAGCAAGCAATACCCGATTTTTTGATTGAGTCTTCCATGCGTGCTGCCTGAAACCGATCTCTTACAAGAATTGCAAACTGCCCAAATCGAAAGCCTTCGAGCCCATACATCCGTTGAATTTCCAGCACAATAAAGGCTAGGAGCTGATCTTCTTCAAGCTTTATAGACGGCCACTTTTTACTTCTACCAGAGGATCCCTGTCCGATGAAAAAATGAACAGAGCCCCGGTTTTTTCTATCTACTTCCTTCGGGAAATCTTCTTTAGCAAGAACGGATCTTACCTCTAAAAACTCTTCGGTAGAAGGCAGCGGCATCCATTGTTTTGCTATGTATTGAGTAAAAAGAATGTTGAGGGCCCCTACAAGAGATGGGTCGGAACGAAAGTTAGTATCGAGAAAGAGTCGGTGTTCGATTCCCATATTGTTCATGGCTTGCAGATAAGTATAGACATCTGCATTTCTAAACGAATAAATCGACTGCTTAGGATCTCCTACAAGGTAGATCGTTTTAAGATTTTTTTCCTGATCTAAAAAAAGAGTTTTAAAAATCTGCCATTGTAAGGGGTCTGTGTCTTGAAATTCATCGACGATACCAATTGCATATTTAGCAGAAATCTTTTCTTTGACCGAAGCCTTGTTTAAAGTGCCCACCATTTTCCTCAGAAGCTCATCGGGAGAAAAACTTTCTTGATATGCAGGGCACCCCTTCCAAGTTTCTATACAATCTTTAACAATACGTAAAAAATTCAGCTCAGTATCTGATCCTTGCTCAATAAGAGGCAGAAGGGTCTTTGATAGTTTTTGAAACAGATCAGGGTAGTGTAAGCTAATATGAGATGGGTCTTTTCCTTTTTTAAGATTTTCCGTTTGAAGTAAAGATAGAAAACAATCTTTAACCCCTACCCAATAATCAAACTCCTGATAAGAAATTTCTCTGTTTTTTAAAACTTCGAAGAATCTTATCCCCTGGTCTATATGGACCTCTTTGGTTTTTTTATACAAAGCAAGGAGGGCTTGTAAATCAGCAAGAAAGGGCTTCTCTTCTAAAAAATAGCCAGAGGATAGTAACTGAATCTGCTCGTTAAACTGATCCATCAGGTCTGAAAAGCCTACAGATTTATAAATAAAAACCTGTTTTTC
Organism: Chlamydia trachomatis; assembly: GCA_945875745.1. Classification (GTDB taxonomy): domain Bacteria; phylum Chlamydiota; class Chlamydiia; order Chlamydiales; family Rhabdochlamydiaceae; genus VGMB01. Next base: position 18,676 of record CAMCLJ010000002.1, on the reverse strand, counting down.
CACCCAAGGGATGATCTTTTTTATCAAGCCCTGCATCCCATGAGGGGACCTTCCCATTAAACCTGCAATCTGAGACGGGCTATATCGGCCTGGATCTAATCCGATACGAAATACATCTTCGACAACCTGATAGATGGCATCTAGATATATCATAGAATCAACAGGACCTATCTGAATAGTTTCCCCCGACTCAAAAGCGCATTCTGTCAGCATTTTATGACAGAACCCGTGAAGAGTAAAAATCGATGCCTTGTCAAAATTACAAAGAGCTTCTTCTATTTTTCTTTGAGAAGAAAAAAGAGTGTGAGCGCCTTGTTCAAAAATGGGTTGTAAATAATCAGGTCCACCGTGCCCTGTCTGCAGAATTAGAAGGGTCTTCATAAGATTCTGCCTAAGACGCAGTCTCAGTTCTCTGGTGGCAGCTTTTGTAAAGGTGACGATTAAAATCTGATCTATTGTTAAAGGATCTTCCGACTCTAGAAGAGCTCGAACAGCAATATGCTCGATGGCAAATGTTTTTCCAGTACCAGCAGAGGCTTCTAAAAAAAATCGACCAAATACCTTTGTGTCTCTGCTCAATACTTGAAAACGTCTCATCAATCAATACCAGCCTTAGCAATAAATAGGCTTATCGTAGCAAACAACTGCTTTCTGTTCTTTAGAAACCCATCTTTTTTCTTGAGTGTCCTTGATTTTATATTGAAATCCTCAAAACCCGATTTAGGGTTGCATAAGCCAATTGTTTATAAAAATTAAATTCAAATCAATTGAGTTTGATTAAATAAATAAATTTTAAGATTAAATATATTTTTAATATAAAACATTTATTAAAAATATCATTTAAATTGAAAAACTAAAGAGACAGTTATTAAATATAATCGAAAGATTAAAAACCAATGAGAGGAAATTATGCCAATAGAAAGAAGTATCCCCAGCTTGTCGGATGGGCTCAATCAGATGCATCATCAAGATTCAATGCCTTGCTTGAGACCCCCACTCCAGCCAGTTACTAATACAACATCGAAGACAGCAGACGCGCCTGAGAAAGTTTCCTCAATAGGACAGAAAAGAATCCTTGTACCAACAGAAGAAAGGGTAGCACACCCGAGCGCCGAATATATCCCCGACTCAGCACCAAATGGAGCAGAGGCTGCGGCGCTTATATCAAAGTTCAATAAGCGGATGCAAAAAAAAAGGGAAGCCGATAGGAATCAAACGTTAGCTACACTCCAGGAAGATCTCTGTATCCAAGGTACCAAGGCCTACCAAGCCGCTATTTTAGCTTTAACCCCAAAAGGACAGCAGCCAAAATACTAGGCTCTATTCTTTTCAATCTAACACCCCGTCTATGAATGCGGGGTGGATAACAACAAAAGCAAGTAATCGTTTTAACAACGACCTACTTTTATAAACAGATCTTTTATCAGAGCAAATAGATCCTTTTTCCTCTGCTATAAGAATTTTACCATCTAAAGATAGCGACCGACAGTAAGTAGCTACGTTTATAGAATTGGAAAGAAAAGCCTCTTTCTATTTTTCTAGTATAAACTCGAGATTATTAATTTTTTTATTTAGCAAAATAGAAAGTCATCTCATTTGGATCTTTTTTATTCGCTCTTAGAAGATCCTTATTTAATTCATTAAGTAGGAAAGAAAATGTTTGTTTGACTGCTTGATCAGGATCCTTATCAAGATCTAATTGAATAAAGCACTGTTTTTTCCACAGATCGGCTTGTATGTAATCCTTTGTCCTACCGACTGTTACATCACCTGTCAACACTAAGGTGGCCATAGATGTGGAAAGGATCTTTCCTTAAATATCCTGAATTTTTTCAATGTTGTAGGTTAAAGAAGGACTTTTAAAAAAGCTATTGGGATCATCCAATCCTTCAATAGGATTTTGGATATCAAGAGTTTTAGGGATAATCTTCCCCATTTTTTTCAGCGATTCAATGGCAAAGTTATTTAATAACTCGACGTTTTTAGCAGAAATATTAGGCGGAAAGAAAAACTTCACTTCTTTTATCCCTTGAAAAAGGGTTACATCCTCTTTGATGCCAACTTTTTCTATAGAGAATCAAAGCAAAGCCATTAATAAACAAATGCTTTTTCATACGTTCTTCTAAAGAATTACTGAAGTTGAAATTTACATAAAAATTATTGAGTTTACAAGATATTTCATTTCTTGCGTTTTCTGATTTATAAAGCTGAATCATTTATAAACATGTAGATTTTCAACATTCCCTTCTAAGGCAAAAGAGGCATAAACAGGGTCGGGTCTATTCTTGTTTTCAGATGATAAAATCCTTGAGCACTAGGTGAGGGGTCTCTTAAAAAGAGCCAGCGTAGGTAATCATCTGGGAAAGGGGAGATGTCTATAAAAGACCTTTGCTCCATCGTATGGATAAAGTCTTTTTCATCTTCTTTAAAGATTTTAGAGCTCCAGGCAGGCATTAAGAACGAAGGTTGGGTTTTGCACGATTGAAAATAATCTAAATAGTGACCGAGAAGCTGCTCTGGCTTTTCAATCATAAAATCGATTTTCTCAAGGGTTTTTAGAGGATACAAAGCAGTCTCTTTTTTTTCTAAAATAGGTGCCACATTCAAATAGACTAAATAAAGGGGCCAGATGCTAATTAAATCCTGCAACGTATTGTGTATATGAAAACAAATGCCTTTAGACGTTACATCATTTAAAGTCCCTTCTATTAGAAATTTAATCCCTGCAGGACTTGTAATTTCTAACGCAGGGATTGTTATTGTGTTTTTCGTAAATTGAGATCCCTTAACCGATCTGTTAAGGCTAATACTATGTATCTGCCCAGGGTCAATCCCCCAATGACTCCACTGCTTACCTCGCAACTGCTGCTCTTGCTCGATTTTTTTCATAGCAATATCCCCAAAAGGACCAAGAGGCAGATGCCCTTTGGCTCTAGCTACATCGAGCACATCAATCCAATCTTGCTGCATAGAGTCTTTTCTAAGCTGAGCTTTTTGATATCCAGCAAGAATAAATTCAGGATCCTCTTTTTGAAATAAAGAAGGGAAATAGATCCCTAATCGATCTTGAAAGAAAAACTTAATCGGATTTTTTGCAAATTTAAGTAAATCATCCAAACGGATCGTTTCTATCGAAGAAGGATTACAGCTCGGTTCTATTCCATAAAATACTGGAAAAAAGGGGGGTAGTGGTGTCTTTTTTGCTGAATAATAAGTAAGCGCTAATTTCTGTAAATAAAGAGAGCTAGGTCTAAAAATAGAGCCTTCGCAGAAGTAACTTCTATCGAAAGAAAGTGCTGGGTGAATAACAACTCTTTTTTTTTCCTCTCTTTTAGGATATTTATCCTCTAGATAAGCGATAAGCTCTTCGACAGGAGCTGAGGCTGTTTGTAATTTATGATCTTGCGAGGAGATCCTGCAATATGAAATCAGCAGATGCTGTCTGCACGAGAGCAAAACTTCTAAAAATAGATATTGATCCTCATCTTTCTGTGAGGGGAAATATCCTCTTTTACTAATCACCCCCATATCTGCAACAAATCCCCTTGATTCCTTTCTGGGAAAGCTTTCTTCATCCATTCCGATTAAATAAATGACCTTATGGGGCAGAACTGAGCCGGGTTTTAAAGAAGAGAAGGTAATTGCCTGTAGTAAAGCAGACTGATAAGAGGTTTTTTTCAGATGAGAAAGAGACTCTATTATTCTTTTAAAGCTACCCAAGGAAAAAAGGCCTCCGATATCAGATGCCCTCTCTATCTTTTTACATTCTTCTAAAAAGACATTATCGTTTGTAAAAACAAAGTATTTTGGGAGCATCTCTTCGAAATATCTGAGCCAATCTGCAAAGCTGGCCTGCATATGCTCAGATTGTCTCAGATCTTCATACAGATGATCTATAATTTTTATTACCTGACCTAAAAACTCACTCTCACTCCAATCTACTAAATAAGAGGGCCAGGGAAAATCAAATCCATCAACCCCTTCTATGTCATCTCGAGAAAAAACAAGTCCCGATAATAAACGTTCTAATCCATACATCCAGGTCCCTTGATCAGAAACCTCTTCCACTTGCCCGACTGTTGTCTCTAAAATAGCTTTTCGATTTTTTTTATTGATACCCCACTGAATACAGACCTTGTCTGCCCATCTACGCAGGGCTCCTAACTGCTCCTGTGTCCAGCCTTGCTTTTTTAAAAAGGGGTCAAACGAAAAAAAATCTAAAACAGCAAACAGATCAAATCTTTGATCTGTTAAACCAAGTAAATGTTCAATGGCAAGAAGAAGATCTTCCTTTCCACCGGATCTGGTATCTGTAATCTTATATGGCAGGCAAGATTGGGAAAAAACTTGATGTATATAAGAGATATACCTCTCGATATCAGGAGATAAAACTATAATATCCTTAGGCTCTAGCGAATGATCCTCTGTAATTAAATTTTGCAATTTCTCAAGCAAAACCTCTACTTCCCGGATGTTAGATGTACAAGAATGAATTTCTAACGAACCATCATCTTCTAGTACTTCCAACTCATATTGATCTTGCCCTAGGTGTAAAAAATCATTCTGCAGACGCTTTAAGGTGGTATCACCTTGATCAGAGACGTAAAGCTCTTCAATATAAGGCTCAACAAGCCCAATTTGCCTAATAAATTCCCTTCCTAATTTACCCCAGTTTCCAATTAATGGATTGCTCTCTCGAAGATAAAAATCTAGCTGTTCCCTTACTTTTAAACGGGTCTTCTTCCCTTCCAGTACTTTTTGCAAAAACACTCTTTCTTTATCGCTATAGACATCTTCCCAAAAAAATTCCGAAGGGGATAATAAATAGGCATAGACATTAATTTTTTTAAGGAATTGCAAATAGATACCGGGAAGGTACGAGAACCCAAAAAGACAGACCCGATCGATACTGGGAGCTACTTCCCTTACAATTTTTTCAGGGTACGCCCAAAAAGGATTTTTATGAAAAATCCTTTTCCATATTTTTTGCTCCCATCCATTAATACTTAACCATTCTTCAATAACCGAGCTATTTTGCATCCCCACAATAGAAAAAAAATGAGCAAGCTCTTCTGCAAGAGAAATCATTTTTCCTCTTACCGTAGAACCAATCACAGACTTTTTCTCTCCCAAATACTGATAAAGCAAGCTATAGGAAAAATCAGTCTGATCAGATACATAAAGGTCTGCTAAAATCCCTTCAATGGTGATTGAAAAATCAAGGCGTGTGGGAATATAAAAGGGATTTTCTTGTTTAGCTTGTCTTGTCAGTGCATATAGAGCCTCTGCAAGGGTAAGGATTTCTAAACCAAAAGCTACTTTTGTAGGTGATCCTAAAGCAAAATATCGATAAAGAAAGGTTTTTACTTGAGTATCTGGAACAATAATTAACCGACGAGCAAGAGCCAGACGATCTGAAAAGAGCCTTTGCTGCGCCAGCTGCGCCAGCGCCTCCAATTTATTACTGAAAAAAACAAAAAAAGTGTTTTTTTCCATCTCTTATGATGCATCCTTTTTATTAAAGTGATAGTTTGCAATTAAAAAAGCAATATACTATGAAACCCATTTTTCAAAAATCAATCAATCAATATTTATCTATTTTAAAGGAGTTCTCTTTTAAAAGAAAAAAAGAGAATCATTCTCTATGGATGCTCAACATCACCCAATTTTTAGGTGTGATTAATGATAATTTATATAAATTACTTCTTATCTTTCTGTTTATTCATGTACTAGGCAAAGAGAAGGCCCCAGCTCTTTTATCTGCTGCTGGCATCATCTACGTCCTCCCCTTTCTTCTTTTCTCTTCTTCTGCAGGAATCCTGGCAGATCGATACAGCAAACAAAAAATTATTCAGATCTTAAAAGGTTCTGAAGTCATTATTATGACTCTTGTCATCTTAGGATTCTACTTTGAAAGTCTGCTTGGCTCATATGTTCTTCTCTTTTTTTTAGCAACACATAGCGCCATTTTTGGCCCTTCAAAATATGGGATTATTCCCGAACTGGTTACTAAAGACTACATTACCAAAGCCAACGGCCTTATTACCTCGTTTACCTACATGGCCATGATCATAGGAACTTTTTTAGCTTCCTTTCTCACACACATCAGCGACAAGCACTTCCTCTTTACGGCAGTAGCATGCTTAAGTATTGCTATGCTCGGATTTATTAGTAGCCTATTCATTGAGAAAACCCCGGCGCAGGGATCTAATAAACAGTTGAGCTGGTTCTTTATTCGTGAAATCTCCAGCACCCTTCAATTTTGTCGGACGATCCCTCATTTAAGGCTAGCTATTTTAGGATCAGCATTTTTTCTTTTTATAGGTGCTTTTGCTCAGCTAAACATGATCCCTTTTGCGATCTACTCCCTACATCTTTCCGAAATCGCTGGCGGCTACTTATTTTTAGTTTTAGCCATAGGAATCGCTGCCGGCTCATACCTATGTGGAAGATGGATGAAAAAAAAAGTAAATCTTCAGATTTCATGTTTTGCAGGTATTTTTTTATCTCTTTCATTGATTTTCTTAGAAGACCTGTCTTTTTCGTTAACTGGAACATGCGCTCTTCTGATTATAATGGGAATTGCAGGAGGGGTCTTTGTTATCCCTTTTGATTCGTTTATTCAAATCAATAGTCCCATTGAAACAAGGGGGCAGGTGATTGCGGCAACGAACTTCCTGAGCTTTATCGGAGTACTGGTTGCCTCTATCAGCATTTTTCTGCTAAATGGGATCCTTGATTTCTCTCCAGGCGCTAGTTTTAGAGCAGTTGGATTAGCCTCTTTATTAGGAATTCTTTTTTTCAGCAAACAACTATGGCCTAACTGGATACAGATTACCCTTAACAAAATCCTTTGGCGTATCTACCGGGTTCGCCTCACAAATGAAGAAGGTATAACCAACACTTCTTGTGTATATGTTCTGGAAAATGCAACTGCGATGAAGCTGATGATTTTAAAAGGGGTTATCCCAGACCTGCATCCCCTCATAGCTGCAAATGATAAAAATATTCTGCTCTATAGATGGATGTTCGGCATTGAAAAAATAGATTCTTATGCAACTCAAGAACAAGCTCTATTTGAGACTGAAAACAGACTCAAGCACCAGCAGAACCCCTGTCTTTGTTTAAATGACTTTTTCCTGCCGATACCTAAAGAACCTTTTAATCTAAAAACTTTGTTTAATAAAAAAAACATAAAACTAGTGTCAATATATAAAAACAATTACGGATATACCGAAGTTGTTTTTACAAAAATATATTAAAACAACATGAGATATGAACTAGTATAAGTTTAGACTAGATCGATTATTTTGTTTTAACAAATGTATCAAAAGAATAAAATTCGATAGAATTTGCCAGGTGGGTACTAAAATGTTATTTCTTGGGATCCAAATAGAAGAAGCTGTGATTCGGATTGCTCGAATTCGCACAGACAAAAAAGCTCCTTCGATTATCTCTTTAAAAACACTTCCTCTATTGAATATGACATCAATCGATGATCCTATTCGAATCACAGAACTCACCCTAAGCCCAAATGATCAGATTATTACCGGTCTTGAGTCCAACCAAGTCTTCTTACGTACCTTTGACCTTCCATTAATTGATAAAAAAAAAATCTTATCTGCACTACCTCTACAAATGGAAGAGCTCCTTCCATTCCCTTTAGCCGACTGTTTTATAACTCCCATTATCTGGAAAGATAAGCCCAATAATTCTTCTCGGATCCAAATTGTAGCAGCTGAAAAAAAAGCGATTAGTTCTCATATAAAAAAATATACAGAAAACAATATAGAAACTGACATTATCTCTTGCTATCCAGCGGCCTTGATGCGTTTCGTCTCTTTTTGCTTTCCAAAGCTACAAGATGTAATTGCATTCTATATAGGAAGCCAAAGCAGCCTCTCTATGCTTTTGATATCGGGAAGAATAGAAACATCCTATCCCTTTTTTTTAGGGACACAAAAAATGCTTGAGGCGCTATCTAAAGACTGCCCAAATCTGCCAGAGCATAAAATAATAGAAAAAGCCATATCACTAAACTTCTCTGAGGTCTCGTCCGATAATTTGCCTCATTTATTTGAAACTCTATCAATGATGCGCAAAGAAATTGACCGGATTCTTATTTTTTTTCAAAGCAAAGTGCCTCTTCAAAAGATACAAAATGTGATTTTGACGGGCAATGTCTCTTTATTCCCGTCTTTAGAACCTTTTTTTAGCTCTTTGCTACCAAAAGAAATGGGGCTACTATCGAACCCTTCAGTCCAAGATTATCAGCCTGAAACCCTGTTCTCTTATGCCATCCCAATTGGCTTAGCTCTTGATGCAGCCGCAGCCGATGTCAACTCAATCCAGTTAAGACAGTACGATTTTCTATCACCTAAATACTTTAAAAAACAGCTCCGAGCATTACTTGTCTATACAGGATCATGTGCGGTTCTTGCTGCCACTCTTTTTCTGTCTGGGACCTTAGTCAACTCAAAAAAAGAAAAAAAGATTGAGGCACTGTGCCAGCACTATTTTCCTGAGCAAAATAAACCAGAAGGCTTAGAGGAAAAAATCAATACCATACAGAAAAAAATAGGGAAAAATAAAAAAGGATCAGTTTTTGTTCCTCTAATTCCTTCGGTCTCAGAAGTCCTAGCGTGGATTAGTAACCATCCGGGACTTGAGAAAACGGCTGATTCATTCATGCACATGGATGTGATCGATATCAATCATATTAAATATCAAATCATTAAATACCCAAAAATCAATAGTCCTAACATCATACCAGTAGCTAAAGTCGAGTTGCAGTTTACCTGCCCCTCTTCCCGCAAAGCGCGAGAATTTCATAATCTTCTCTTAGCTGGTGATATGATTGTAGATCGCCTTAAAGAAATTACGTGGGATGTAAAAGATTCTGTATATACAACAAGTTTTTTTCTTAGATTAAAGGCAGAAAACCGATGAAAAAGAAATGGCAGATCATACATTGGAAGGATATGCTTCTTAAAAAACCGATACTTTCCACCATTATGTTTGTCGGCCTACTACCTTCTATGGCTATTGGATATCATTTTTATGTAAAAAATACGCGCCTTTCAGAGATGTCTACCCATCTCGAATCGCTACATCAAAGATCGCAGCTTTTACAAAGAAAAAAAAATACTGAAGAGCAAATTCTAAGCCAAATGCAAGGGGCTGATCCTTATTATCTAGATAAATATGTAGAGTCCCTATCATTTCTTGAAGCAGAGCAGAAAAAATGGGAACGATTATCCTTATTGGAAGAATCGACTGCCGCTGTGGCCAAAAGGATGGATTTTCTGCGCAGCAATAAAAATAAGCTCGCTTTCGCAGAAGGTATAATTGTCCAGGAAGGTCGTTTTAAGGAAGTAGAAGAAAAACAAAAGCATCCCATAGAGATTAATGAAGATGATCTTAAAAAAATTCTTTCTGTATTAGAAGGAGTTGACATTTCCCCTTACCTATGTCCAGAAAAACATCCTCAATGTATCATCAAACAATTCGAATTAACCAAAAAAACGCATCAGGATATTAAAGAAAAAGTATTTATCCTATCTATGCAGCTCTTAAAACGTGAATTGGCACCCCCCACAAATCCATGAAAAATATTTTAATCTTGATCGCCTGCGTTTTACTATTTTGTAACTGTAAAAAGCAATCCCCCGATAGCAATACGGTCGTCAGCATGCAAATAGTCGATCGAAATGGTTTTACTGAGACAATTAGTGCTCAAGATAGAATCAAGCAGTATCAACAGACTAACTTTCTTGAGCCACAGCCCTTTCAAAAAGTGCTGCGTGTATATGGAAAAAGTGGGGAAGGCAAAAACCATTCTATCCTCACTTCGTATCATCCAAATGGACATATTTGGCAATCGCTGCATGTCGTTGATGGTAGGGCCCATGGTCCTTACCGGGAATGGCATAGTAATGGTCAATTAAAGATGGAGTTACAAGTTATTGAAGGGTTTGCCGATCTAGAAGAGAGTGCTCAACGTACCTGGGTCTTTGAAGGAAAAAATGCTATTTGGGATAGTCAGGGACATCTGATTGCGGAAATCACATACGCAAAAGGGTTGTTACACCACCCCTCGATCTACTATCATAACAATGGCAAAGTCCATAAAATCATCCCTTATCTCAACAATAATATTGAGGGGGAAGTCGTTGTATATGATGAAGGAGGAAATACCATCGAGTCGATTTTTTTTATTGAATCAAAGCGGCATGGTAAAGCTATCGGATACTTCGCTAACTTGTCTATGCAATATGAAGAAAGATATGAAAATGATTTACTCATAGAAGGCTCTTATTATAATCCCTGCGGAGCTTGTCAATCTACCATCTTAGACGGCAGCGGCTTTAGACCGTTTTTTTCACAAGATAAATTTTATTCTTTAGAAGAATTTCAAAATGGCAAACCAAAAGGTCTTGTCGAACTATTTAATTCTCATGGAATAAAAACCGGATTTTACCATCAAAATGATGGAAAAAAAGAAGGGCTAGAGGTTATGTATTACCTACGTGATTCCAAAGACATCACCCCGCAACAGATGAAACTAAGCTTAAAATGGCACGATGACCTGTTACAAGGGGAAGTGAAAACTTGGTATGAGAATGGGGTATTAGAGAGTCAAAGAGAATTCCATCAAAACGAAAAACATGGTGTATCTCTGGCTTGGTATCCAAATGGAGAACTGATGCTGATGGAAGAATACGAAAACAACAAGCTAACCAAAGGATCGTATTTTAAAAAGGGAGACAAAAAAGCTGTTTCTAGGATTGAAAGAGGAAATGGAATGGCAACCTTATACAGTCCTGACGGGACATTTCTCATCAAAACACAGTATGAAAAAGGCAATCCTATTATTGATCCTTCTTCTTAATACAAACCTCGCTAATAAGGAGAGGTTGATGGAGAAGAATTTTCTGGTGATGGTGGTTTAGGGCAATACATAGGACCCTGACCTAAATTAGCTGCGGCTAAGGCGCCTGCGCCAATGTTTTCACAAGTCGAATACAATGCACCACCATCGCAGTACCAAAATACTGTATAAGGGGTAAGAGAGTAATTAGAATTTCCTTCTGGGGTTTGTGTTTTTCCAACAGGATCCGACTGACCGAGATAATCTTCTACATACCCCGTCTCTTCGGCCAAAAGACTTTTTTCTCCCATTTTTTTTCCGTTGGCTGCAACGACTACAGCATTTAAACGCATGGAGGAATTGTTATGTAAAAATACAGAAGCCTGGACGCTTGAAAAAAAACAAAGAAAAAGCAGGATCCATTTCATGGTTTTACCTTATCTGAAGGATTAGAAGAAGGGGGATTCTGTGCGGAGGTGCAGGTTTTTTTACCTGCTCCATGCAGCGCTGTAATCAAAGATCCAGTGGCTACATTATCAATGATAGAAAAATCAGAACCATCAGGGCAATACCAAATCACTGTGTATGGGGTACGAGAAACTTGTGATTGTTTTGGGGTGATTTTAGGTTGCTCTGTAGGGCCCTTGGCAGGCGGTTCAGTCCAATTATTATAAGCCTGCGGCGCAACAACAGCCTCTCCTAATTGAGATCCATCGGCGCCCCGTATAGTCGCTTTTAAAGAATGCGCGGTGTCATTATATAAGCGGACTGATCCCGCTTGTAAATTTAAGCAAAATACAGAAAAAATCACAAATAGATAAAACCGCATGGATTTCCTTTAATTAACTTGTTTCTCTGCATTCTCCAAATATGCCCATTTAAAGTCCAGATTACCCATAGAAGAAATCACCATTTCTTTTAAATAATCGTGTTTTGCAAAAAGCATATTATAATGAAAAATAGGGATAATAGGCATTTCTTTCATGAGCAAATCCTCACTTTGTGCCAAAAGCAGGCGCCGAGCTTCTGGATCACTCTGAGCGGACGATTCATCAAGCATGGAAATGTACCGAGTATTTTCCCATAAAGTGTTATTAGTACTTGTCGATCGATATTTAAAAATTTCTAAAAAATTAATCGGATCATTGAAATCAGCGATCCAAGAACCTGCAGCAATATCATAATCATGATGAGATAGCCGATCAAAATAGATCTTCCTTTCTACAGATTGAATACTGATCTTCCAACCCAATACACGAAGCCATTCTTGCTGTATCGCTTGAGATAGCACATGATTTTTTTCACCACTTGGAAATACCAGGACTAGGTTCGGTAAATCTTGTATCCCGATGCCAAGTTCCACAAGTCCTTTAGTAAACAAGCTTTTCGCTTCCTCGACATCGTGATCTTGAAAATAAGCATTCCTTTGCAGTCCCATAGATATAGGAACAAGACCTGTGGCTGGACTTTGCTCTCCCTGTAGCACATGCTGAATCATCGCTTGCCTATCTAAAGCAATAGCCATAGCTTTGCGTATATTAACATTTTCTAGGATTGCGTTTTTTGTATTTAACCTTAAGAAATAGGTGCCGAGCATCGATTTAGATTGCAACGCTTTATCTTTTTTAAAACTTGCAATTGCATCAATTGGAATATTAGATAAGGGGGAACCCACCCAATCGAGTTGTTTTTTTTCAAACATCCTCACTTCAGTCTCTTCCTTAACCATGTACATAGCTATTTCTTGTAACTTAACTGACGCCGCATCCCAATAATGGGGATTTTTCACAACCTGCAGATAATCGTTGTGTTTCCAAGATTGCAAACAAAAAGGACCACAATATGGGGTGCTAACGCCCATCTCCTGTGTTTTTTCCCTCATACGGTCTGCCGACTCGCAAACAGGAAAAAATGCTGGAAAAGCTGTCATTTCTAAAAAATAAGGAGTGGGCTGCTCTAGATTCACCTTTAAAGTATATGTATCGATCACTTCAATACCAAGGGCACTAAAGGGGAGTTTCCCCTCTTTAATTGCTTTAGCATTTTTAATAGGGTAGAGCTGAAATGCGTTGGGGGAAGAAAAAGAGGGATCTAAAATTTGCTCCCAAGAGTAAGCAAAGTCTGAAGCTTTGACTACCTCTCCATTGGTCCAATTAGCATGACGCAGATAAAATGTATACGTCATTAAATCACTTGAAACCTCTATGACTTGAGAAAGAGCGGGTTCAACTTTTTCTTCACGATTGATTCTGGTCAATCCCTCATATAGCATATTCATAAGTGTTCGATCAGAAAGAGAACGAGATTTTCTCGGATCAAGTGTCGCAGGATCATTTCCAATATTAATACGTAAACAAGCTTGTGCATTGGACTTTGAACGTTGATCAGACGGATTAGAAACACATCCAACCAGCAAAAATATACAAACGATAATCGGGGTGATGATACGATCCATAAACTCTTCCATTTCCTTCACTAATTAACATTATTCTAATCTTTTAAAGATCTTTCAGTTTTTTGTAAACCAGGATAATATTCTTTTTTTATATGATAATCAGGTAACAATGTCTCAAACCAATCCCTTATATGCAACAGCAAACGAATTCACTCCTATTTTTCAATCCCCTGATTTAAACCGTATCTTTCAGGGTCATCGTTTGCCTCTCCAACAAAATCTTCTGAAAGAGCTAGAAATGATTGCTTTTCAGGGAAGTATTTTTCAGATTCTTGACCAAAAAAAATTCATCGCAAAAATTGTGTACGAAGAATATCCATCGATAAAGCCTCTTTATACCGACATACGTTTTCTAACACTCCATTGCTCTGCACCACTTGCCAGACAAAAAACATGTCCCCCTTTAGTGACTATTTTAGAAACCATGAAAAGTCTGCAGGGAAGGCCCTATTTATGGGGTGGAAACTGTTACGGTGTGGACAAGATGCTCACTTGGTATCCTCCAAGTTTACCTTTCTCTGAACTCGATCCTCTGGATCAATATACCTGGTCTTTACAAGGTTTTGACTGTTCAGGTTTGATTTATTTTGCAACCGGTGGCATAGCACCTCGCAATACCTCTGAACTCATTCATTTTGGAACGAGTGTCCCCATTTCGAATATCCCTTATCAAGAATGGGATTTACAGCCGGGTGATTTAATTATTTGGAAAGGGCATGTGATTATTGTCATCGATTGCAACTTTGTGATCGAAAGTTTAGGAGGTACGGGCGTTATTATTTCACCCTTACAAGAGAAAATAGAATATATCCACCGGGATCTAAAAAAAAAACCGATGGATGAGTGGAATGCTAAGGCTGATATACCAGAAGAAAATCGCTATGTCATCCGACGTTGGCCTGTTTACTTGGGATGATCCATGTGAGGCCTTTCATCTAAGACATTAGCAATTAATGCTGTCCAGCCACATTGATGGGATGCTCCTAATCCTTTACCTTGTTCGGCATGGAAATACTCATTAAAAAGTAAATAATCTTTCCAAAAGGGATCGGTCGCAAACGCAGAAGAAGCATCATGGAAGGGACGCCTACCTTCTTTATTTTCTTTAAAAATCGATAATAATCGATCTGAAAAAGAAAGAGCCATTTCATTTAAATTCACAGGTTTTTCCTGTCCATACTGAATATGGAGATCTTCTTTTAAAGCCGCATACAGCTTTTGCAGTGCCTCGATTAATAAATAGGAGGTGGGTAACCAAATAGGTCCTCGCCAATTGGAATTACCTCCTTTAATTTTTTCGAGCGATTCTGCAGGCTCAAAGGAGACCCTTTTACCTTCAAATTCAAAAGGATGTTTTTCATGAAATTTAGATAAGCTACGTAAACCAAAAGGAGAGCGAAACTCTTCTGGATTCCAGATATACTGTAAAATACTCTTGAGTTGATGCTGATTCATAGGTGTTAAAATATACGTCATCCGCCCACCATCTGATTGAGTGATAACACTATTTTCAATCAGATCAAGACGATTTTTCAAAAACCAATGAAAGTTCTCATGAAAATCGGGATACTGCTTTAATTCTTCTTCTGTGATAAAATCGACAGCAAATAAAGGAATAATCCCAACTAAAGAACGTACTTTAAACTGTGAGTACTTACCGTCCGGATAAGTCAAAACATCATAAAAAAATCCATCTTCTTCATTCCATAAACTATAATCCCGATCCCCTCTTCGTTTCATTGCGTGTGCAATATAAACGTAGTGTTCGAAAAATTTGGTAGCAAGCGATTCATATACCTTGTTGGATAAAGACAGCTCCATTGACATACGCATTAAATTTAAACAAAAAAAGGCCATCCAACCGGTACCATCCGATTGCTGTAACACAGCCCCATGGGGTAGGCGCGCTGATCTGTCTAATACGGCAATATTATCCAATCCTAAAAAACCACCTTCAAAAACATTATTACCTGAGCTATCGACTTTATTGACCCACCAAGAAAAATTCATTAAAAGCTTATGAAAACATTTTTCAAAAAAAACAAGATCGGTTTTTCCCGTTCTTTCTTTTTCCATTTGATAAATTTTTAGCACTGCCCATGCTTGAATCGGCGGGTTTAAATCAGAAAATTCCCATTCATAAGCGGGTATTTGACCATTGGGATGTTGAAATTGATCAAATAATAAAAGCCACATCTGCTCTTTTGCAAAATCGATATCTATTAACGCCCAAGTGACACAATGAAACGCCAGATCCCAAGCGGCAAACCAAGGATACTCCCATTTATCCGGCATCGAAAGAATTCTCATCGAATTCAAATGCCTCCAGTGATAATTGCGAATATGCATTCGGGAAACAGAAGGGGGGTATTTTTTATTATCTCCATCAAGCCACAAACTAATATCGTACAAATAAATTTGCTTACTCCAACATAAATCCGCGAGAGCTTGCCTTTGAATCATTTTTTCTTCAGCAGATAGCTCGCTGGGATGGACTGTTGCATAAAAATCATCCGCTTCCTTTTTACGTAATTGAACATACTCTTCTGCACCCTCCAGCGGATCTTTTAGGATCTGATCTGAAAGACGTAAATATAAAGTAATAGATTGACCCGCCGGCACCTCAGAAAAATGGTAATGCAAACATCCCTTAGTTCCTTTTTCTGCTGCAGTTAATTTCTTGCCTTCAATGATTGATTGATGGAAACCATCTTTATAATGATTTTCATACGCTCCTTTTTCTATGGGTGCTGTTTCATTATCAGTGAAAAGCAACTCAGCCCCTTTAGGACCATACAAATACCGTTTACCTAACTGGTAGACAAAAGGTAGATTACTTAAGGAAGGAGTCGTTTCATCCTGTGCAAGAAAAGAATCAGTATGAGAGGTCGATGGACCACGAACAATTTCTGGTTTATTCATTTTCTGATCTGCCCAACTCCAGCGATTTCGAAACCATAGATGGGGTAAAATATGTAAAGAAGCTGACTGAGTAAAGCGATTAAAAGCTTGAATTTTGATGATCACATCTTCTGGGGACACCTTGGCGTATTCGATAAAAATATCAAAATACCGGTTGTCCTGAAAGATCCCTGTGTCCATTAACTCATATTCTTTTTCTTGAATGGATCGTTGTTGATTTTTTTCTTTTAATTGTTCGTAGGGGAAACGGGCCTGAGGATATTTATATAAATATTTCATATAAGAATGGCTCGGTGTGCCATCTAAATGAAAATAATACTCTTTGACATCTTCACCGTGATTTCCTTCTGTAGAAGAAAGACCGAATAATCTCTCCTTTAAAATAGGATCTTTACCATTCCAAAAAACAGGAGCGAACACTAAAAGTTGGTACCGATCACACCAACCAGCAATCGCGTCCTCCCCCCATCGATAGGCTTTATATTTTGCTTGGTCAAAAGGAAAATAATTCCAAGCATCACCATTTGGACTGTAGTCTTCTCGAACGGTTCCCCAGGCGCGTTCTGCCACATAAGGACCCCACCTTAACCAAGTAGGGGTATTACTTTCTCCTGAATGTTCAGAAAGTCTTTTATGTTCTTCTAAATCAGCATGCGAAAAATCAGATTTTTTCTCTGGCATATCGAGTGGCTCCTAAAAGGGCAGTGTATTCATTGGTAATAATTTTCACAGGTATCAACGACAGTAATTCCGAAAAACGTCCTTTATTCATAAACCCTTCCATAAAAAGGGACGAAGAAAAAATAGGAAGAAGTTTAGGAGCGATTCCCCCACCAATAAAAAGGCCGCCATAGGCTAAAAACTTCAATGCTAAATTTCCTGATTCTAATCCATAGATATAGATAAACATTTCAACAGCACGCATGCATACGGAGCATTCTTGCTTGATTGCCATCTGTGTAATAATTTTCGAACGATCTTCTTTCTGCATCACCTCACGCACATGCGGATTTTCTTTTTCTTTGCCCGTTTGAATTAAAAAATCGTATAATTCCACAAGTCCCGGTCCTGAAAGAATCCGTTCATATGAGACGTGCCCGTACTTTTTCTTTAAATAGTGCCATAATTCAATATGTTCTTCACTTACCGGACCAAAATCACAATGCCCCCCCTCACAAGCAAAAGGAAAATGTTCATGACCATCCCAAAAAAAACCAGCTTGACCCAAGCCAGTCCCTGCCGCAATCAAAGCCATATTACCTAAGGGCTCTGGTTTACCAGGATTAATAATCACTATTTCCTCTTTTTGTAAGCAAGAAAGGCCCCAAGCTGTCGCTTCTAGATCATTTAAAAGATGGACCTTAGGAATATTACAAGTCTGAGATACATTGCTGGCATTAATATGCCATGGTAAATTCGTGGCTTTACACTCGTTACCACGAATAGCTCCTGCCACACCAAAACATGCGTGAGCTACAGAGGGCTGCTGTTTTAAAAACTCCTGGACGATCGTTTCTAAATTCGGATACTCCTGACTGGAGTATTTTTTCATCGAAAGAATATCTTGGGGATTAGTGGAATCAATTAAAGAGAGATTTGTTTTTGTCCCTCCAATATCCCCGGCAAGAATCAACATATATACCCCTTCTTTTTGCTCATTGAACCAAATTATCCTTTTTTTGTTTAGTTAGATTAAAAAATAAATGATTTTTTAAAGAACTCACTAAAAAAGAAGAAGAAATTTTTCATTCCGCAAAAGAGTCGTTACAGGATACACTGAAGGCAACAGAAAAAACCTAAGAGGAAATATGAATCATACAGAAGAGATAAACGCGAAAAAAAAAGCATTAGAGCTAGCTCTTGCTCAAATTGAAAAACAATTTGGGAAAGGGTCAATTATGACATTAGGAAAAGGCTCATCCTTCAAAGAGATAGAGGTGATTAAAACGGGAGCTATTTCTTTAGATGCGGCTTTGGGGATTGGAGGAGTGCCTAAGGGTCGGATTATTGAAATTTATGGTCCTGAGTCTTCCGGAAAATCCACACTTGCAACCCATATCGTTGCCAACGTACAGAAAACTGGAGGGATTGCAGCTTATATTGACGCCGAACACGCTTTAGATCCTGGTTACGCAGCAAAAATTGGTGTAAATTTAGAAGAGTTGATGATCTCACAACCCGATTCTGGCGAAGATGCACTAAATATCACAGAAATGCTAGCAAGATCTAATGCCGTTGACGTAATTATTGTAGACTCAGTAGCAGCGCTGGTTCCTAGAACAGAATTAGAAGGGGAAATTGGAGATTCATTTATGGGTCTGCAAGCGCGTATGATGTCACAAGCTCTAAGAAAACTGACATCTACCTTATCCAAAAGTAATACATGCGCCATTTTCATTAACCAAATGCGAGAAAAAATTGGTGTTATG
>CAMCLJ010000001.1 GCA_945875745.1 Chlamydia trachomatis | reverse complement strand
GCGCTTGTTGCAATCTTTCTTCATGAGTAACACCAGACCTGCGAAGTTTAAATGGTTTGCGCAATTCATCTGGGGTCTCAATCATTGTGTCTTTTTTTATCTTTGTCCGAGTATTCTGCCACCATTTTGTCCACTCTGCAGAAGGGATGACTAGCTCTTCTAGCTCGTCTTTAATTTCGGCAGCTGTTTTTGGCCCCAGATCGGTTAAAAGCATTTTAATTACCCCAACAGGGTCTGATTTTGCCTTTTCTTCTAGAGCATCGGGGGAACCGAAACGTTGAGCTAAAAAGTGATTTTTTGTAATGGGGACTAGGGTTTTAAATGCCGTTCCGAAAGAGACTTCTTTTTTCCCAGGTACGTAATCGAACTCGACTGTCAGTTGTTCACGAATTAACGAATAGTCAACGATTTCTCCAACACCCCAGCCTCCTGTATGAAATACAAAGCTGCCTTTATCGATATGAGAAAGGAGGTCGTAGTTTGCAACTGCTCCTCGGAACCCTTCCTTGGATTGTTTATCTCTCATTCCAATTAACTTCATTTTTTCATGGAAATGTTTGTCACTACTATATTTTTGAGAAAGGTAATCATAGACGAGGTCTCTTAGTTTTTGAGAATCAAGTGTTTGGATGTCGATGACTAATTTAAAGATTTCGTCTTTTTCGGTAGAGTTACTCATCTGTTCCCAAAGGGGAAGGATTCTGTCTACATGCTTACCAAAAAAATCACAAAAATCGGCTTTTTTTGCGGCTTTCAGAATTTCTACAACTTCCTGCCCATCGAGCTCATCTCCATTGCAGTATTCTTCCCAAATTCGAAGAAATGGAGGGTAATCGTGATTCGATATATGCTTAAGAAACTCTTTTAGATAACTCATTTGAACCCTTGACTTAAGTTAAATAGTGACGTGGAACGGGGACGATATCTAATCGATCTCGATAAAGAGAGAGACGATAAAAAATAGATATCAAATCAGGTTTTTAACCCTTTCTATCTGAGCGAGTATAGGTAAAACAGGTAATTAACACAATTAGATTTAAGAAATAATTAGGTGATGTTGTCCTTGCAAAAAACAAGCTTAATCTTTAAATTTTACTTCGTGTTTTTACATTTTTTTTGAATTACCATCTATAATTTCTCTTTTGAACGAAAACCCATCTCTAAATGAATGTCTCATCGGTAACGATATCGTTTTTGTTGTTATCTTCTTTAATATGGGGTTCTGCCATCGATCTGGAAGCTAATCTTGGATATGAGATCCCGGATGAGTCCCGTTCTCTTTTCAATGATTTGGAGATGGTAGAAAAAATTAATCATCAAATTCACGATCATCTTCCGGTTTATTACAATGCTAATGCCATGGTCGGCTACTTTAATATGCCCTCTGCTCGGATGAATCAGCAGGGTACTGTAGCTTTTGGCGGTGGGTATGTGGCTCCCTATAACGTATATGGATTAAATATTCAGCCTTTTGATCGTATAGAGGTATCTGCTAATTATATCGTATACAAAGGCGTTGTAGAGCAGACGTTTGGTCATGAAGGGTTTGGCGATGATGCTGAACGTGTTGGAAATATCAAGCTTGGGATACTAACCCCTGCCGATGGGTTTCCAAGTCTTCCTCTTATTTCTATTGGCGCCCTGGATTTTATCGGTACCCGTCGATTTAATGCAAAATATGTGGTTCTTACTAAAGAATGGCTCAGTGCCAATCTTGAAATAACTCTAGGTTGGGGTCATGGTAGAATGAAGGGGCTGTTTGGAGGTTTGAGCTGGACTCCTTTTAGAGATTTTCGCAATGGGTTTGTTAAAAATCTATCTTTGGTTTTAGAGTACGATAACAATAATTATAAAAAACACCCCCACGAGCACCCCTCTGGAAGAACTGTCAAAAGTCGGGTGAATGGCGGGATTGATTGGCTGCTCTGGGATTCTTTGCAGCTGTCTGTCAGTTCTGTAAGAGGCGAGGATATTTCTGCTTTAGGATCATTTCGAATTCCGTTGGGTTCTTCTAAAGGTTTTTCCCCAAAAATAGATGATCCATTACCTTATAACACCCCTATTGATACAGAGCCTTTGGGAGGATCTCGACCTGAAGCAGATTTTATTCAAGAGATCGCATATGCTTTAAGTGATCAGGGTCTTGATTTATTCACAGCTCAGCTTTATTTCGATGATCGGGGAGGCAAACATCTTTGGTTAAAGATTGTCAACAATCGTTACCGGGTCAATGAGATTGTTAGAGACAGAGTCGAGCATGTTCTAGCATCTCTTGTAGCTTCTGATATCGTGTCAATAACCGTAGTCATTGAGGCTGATGCACTACCATGCCAATCCTATACCTATAGAACTGAAGATTTATATGAATTTAGGCAAAGTACAATAAGTCGGTTTGAGTTAGAAATACTCTCTCCTATTGAAGAGGCTAATACTCAACCGAATGAATATGATTCTATCCGTCTATTCCAAAGGAATAAAGAAATTTGGAGCTTTACTATCAGGCCTCGCTTCATCAGTTTCTTTGGTAATGCCCAAGGTAAGTTTAAATACAACTTAAGCGGTATAGCTTCACAGGAAGGATATCTCTTCAAAGAGATCTTTTATAAGATTCAAGGCAGTTATTCTATTGCTTCATCAGCTGCTAAATTATCTGGTGTTGATCGACTCAACCCCTCCCATATGTATGTAGTCCGTTCTGATTCTGTTAAATTTTATCAGGCTAATAGTCTTCATCTTGAGCAAGGGTTTATGCAAAAAGGGTGGAACCTTGGCAAAGGGTGCTTTATGAGGCTGGCCGGTGGATATTTTGAAACTGCCTATGCAGGTATTGCCTCCGAGTTTTTGTATTATCCTGCAGGGAGTCGGTTTGCGTTGGGCTTAGAGTCGGCAACTGTCTGGAAAAGACATTATGATGGGATTGGATTTTTCCATAAGATTCCAAGATACGACGGGGTTAGATATAATTATCACCCGTTTACGGGGTTCCAATGCTTTTTAGATTTATATTATGATTTTCAACCCTTAAGTATAGATTTCAAGGTCAAAATTGGTAGATTTCTTGCTAAAGATAAAGGCGCTCGTTTTGAGGTTGGTAAATATTTTGCCAGTGGCACGAGGTTTTCTCTTTGGTATTCTTTAACGAATGCAAATGAAAAACTCAATGGCCATAGGTATCACGATAAAGGTTTTGCTTTTATGATCCCTTTAGATCTGTTTTTAAAGCAAAGCAGCAGAAATTACATTGCTTATGCGATGGCTGCATGGCTGCGCGATCAGGCAGCTTCTGCAGACACAGGTAAAAACCTCTATTATACATTATACGAGGAAAGGATTAAGCTTCCTTAGATAGTAAGGTAGCAAAAGGAATCATTTTTTATTTACGGACATTTCAGCACAAGAAAAGGATCAGCTCTGTTAAAAAACTTTATACAGTGTGAACTGTTTTTTGCTAAAGTCTATCGAGGATGAAGGGAGCTGCATATGTGAAAATAAAATCGGCCCCAGCTCTTTTGATGCTTAGGAGAGATTCGTAAAAGACCTGTTCAGCTTGTAAAAAGCCTTTTTCTTCTCCCGCGCGAATCATCGCATATTCCCCGCTGACTTGATAGGCGCAGACAGGAAGGTTGGTGCGCTCTTTTATTTTCGCGATGACGTCGAGGTAAAACCCTGCAGGCTTCACCATGAGCGCATCTGCTCCTTCAGCTTCATCAAGACTCGCTTCTAAAAGGGCCTCCCGAACATTTGCAGGGTTCATTTGATATGATTTTTTGCTTCCAAATTGTAGAGTAGATCCCACAGTCTCTCGAAAAGGTCCGTAGAGAGAGGAGGCATATTTTGCAGTATAGGAAATAATACCAGATTGTGTAAGACCTTGTTTATCGAGGGTCATTCTTATTTGCTGTACCCTGCCATCCATCATGTCACTTGGCGCTACAAAATCTGCACCAGCCTGTGCATATAAAACAGCCGCTTTTGCAAGGACCTCGACTGTTTCATCATTGAGGATTTGCAAGTTGTGATCAACTAGGCCATCATGCCCGTGGGAGGTGTATGGGTCGAGCGCTACATCGGCAATCAGTCCAAGTGATGGGATCTCTTTTTTAAAAAAAGAGAGTGTTTCCGGAATAATCCCGTTTGGATCAAGGGCAAGGCTTCCTATTTTATCTTTTAGATCAGCTGGGTATATTGGGAATAGTGCAATCGATTGGATCCCTTTTTTATGAAGGGATTCTGCTTCTTTTAATGCCACATCTTTTGACATTTTAAAAATATGGGGCATCGAGGGAATTGGTTCTTTTTTTTGTGTTCCTTGTATTAAAAAAAAGGGGACTACAAAGTCTTGAGCCATCAGATAATGCTCTTGAGTAAGTGATCGGATAGCCTCATCTTTTCTATTTCTTCTTGGTCGTCTTAGCATTAAAAACCTCGATGTAATTTGTTCTATTCCGAATTATTTAAGATCAATTATTATAAAAAAAACTATAAATTTTGCTGGAGGATATTTTTCTCTTGATACACGGGAAAGAATATGCCAGGCTAAGCTCTATTTTATACAGAAGAGGTTCTTAAATGATAGAAGGCTATGAAGAATTTTCAGAAAGTCAAATTAAAATTCTCGGCAGGTATGTAACGCATACTTCCAGTAATATTTTCGCTCTGCGAAACTTACCCGAGGTCATTAAAGGCGCTCTTTTTTCTAGGTATTCCCGTTCCAGTCTTGGTCTTCGATCTCTCCTTTTAAAGGATTTTATTTTAAATGAAGAGACCTCGTTTGCTGCGATCTCAGGGACGCAACATCCCCACGAAGATGTAGATATTGAAGATCAATCGGTTGCAACAAAAAAAGCTCAGAATTTTTATGATCGTATTCTCGATGGATATGGTGATGATTCTATTGGTGAGCTCGGTGGCGCTCATCTGGCATTAGAGAATGTCTCGATGATTGCGGCAAAAGTAATAGAGGATGCAAGAATCGGTGGCTCTCCGCTGGAAAAATCTACCAGGTATATTTATTTTGATCAGAAGGTGCAAGGAGAGTATTTATTTTATAAAGAACCCATTTTGATGACTTCTGCTTATCGAGATCTGTATCTGAAAACATGCAATATGCTCTTCGACACATACTCTGAGCTGATCGCCCCCCTTACAGAATTAATGGAAAAGAGGTTTCCTAAAGAACATGATGTGTCAAAAGTTGCTTACTCCGCAGCTGTCAGAGCTAAGGTTCTCGATTGCCTCAGGGGCCTGCTTCCTGCAAGCGCTCTAACTAATATGGGAGTGTTTGGTAATGGTAGGTTTTTTGAGTCGCTAATTCAAAAGTTAAATGGACACTCCCTTGCAGAAATGCAAGATATTGGAAAAAAATCATTCGAGGAATTATCTAAAGTAATACCTTCCTTTGTGCGCAGAGCTGAGCCGTCACATAAGTATCAAAGATCATTTCTTGACTTCCAAGATCAGGTTTCATCGGAGCTTAAACAATTTGCCATACGATATGCAGAAGATTTAGAAAGCATGGATCATCCTGGCCTGAGGCTCTTAAGTTTTGATCATGAAGGTCCGAGTAAGGTAGCTGCTGCCTTGTTATTTCCTCACTCTCAGGCTAGTCTCTTAGATTTGCAAGACTATTGCAGAGGTCTTTCGGCTGATGAGATGGGCAAAATATTTGATAGCATTTGTAATAATAGAGAGAATCGTCGTCATAAAGGACCAAGAGCTCTAGAACATACAATGTTTACTTTTGAGATCCTGGCTGATTTTGGAATTTATAGAGATCTTCAAAGGCATCGAATGCTCACTCAAGATAGACAGATGCTTACCTGCGATTTTGGATATTATGTACCTAGTGAGATTAAAGATACAGAGATCGAGCGGCCTTATATACAAGCTTTAGAAGAAGCT
This sequence comes from Chlamydia trachomatis, assembly GCA_945875745.1. Taxonomy (GTDB): domain Bacteria; phylum Chlamydiota; class Chlamydiia; order Chlamydiales; family Rhabdochlamydiaceae; genus VGMB01. The sequence continues at coordinate 119,951 of CAMCLJ010000001.1, read as the reverse complement.
AAAAAGGCCTATGACACACTAGCTTTAGAGCTTGTGGAAGAGGCCCAATATATTGTTCCGATGGCCTATAATATTCATTGGTATTTTCATGTGAGTTTAAGAGAGCTTATTTGGCTTTGTGAGCTGAGATCTTCCCCTGCGGGACACCCTGCTTATCGATATATTGCTCAAGAAATGGCAAAACAGGTAAGCCTTGCGGTTCCTGTATTTGAGAGATTTTTTAAATTTGTAGATTTTGAAGGTTATGAGCTTGGTAGACTCGGTCAAGAGATCCGTATTGTAGAAAAAATGCAAGCCAGAGGGAGCAACGGATGAAGCGGCCTGGAAGTCTATGGGGAGGAATTTTGCTGATTGCCGGAAGCTGTATTGGAGCTGGCATGCTAGGTCTTCCTATTATCACAGGAATTGCTGGGTTTTTCCCTTCTATGCTCATGTTTTTCTTTGCTTGGGGGTTTATGACACTTACAGGTCTTCTTATGGCAGAGGTTAACTCCTGGTTCCCTCATCAAGTGAATATGCTTTCGATGATTGAGAAGACCCTAGGCAAGGGGGGTAAGGCGTTATGCTGGGTCACTTATCTTTTTTTATTTTATGCCCTTTTAGTGGCTTATATCTCAGGTAGCGGTAATTTATTCTCTACGTTTCTTTCTGGGGGATTTGGTGTCCAAATTCCGATTTGGGCCGGTAGTTTGTTTTTTGTGATTTTTTTTGGAGGATTGGTTTTATTAGGCACTCACAAGGTTGATCTATGGAACCGAGTGCTCATGGGTTGCAAAATCTTATTTTTTCTTTCTTTGATTTGGCTGGGTGTTAAGTATATAAGACCTACCTTTTTGCTTCGGACTAATCCATCCACCGCTCTGTTTGCTCTGCCGATCTTGATCACCTCTTTTGGTTTTCATAATATGATTCCTAGTTTATTTACTTATATGAATAGAGACCTGAAAAAAATTAGACTGACGATCATTGCAGGCAGTTGTTTTGCTTTCTTAGTTTATATTATATGGGAAATTCTTGTTTTAGGGATTGTTCCGATTGGCGGGGCTGGAGGGCTCATCGAATCGTTTAAGCAAGATCGAGAAGGGTCTCAAGCTTTGGCTATGGTGGTAAGATCCCCTTGGCTTTCTTTCTTTTCTCAGGGACTTGCTTTTTTTGCTATCCTTACCTCTTTTCTTACACAGTCACTTAGCTTAGTTCATTTTTTGGCAGATGGGTTCAAAGTAAAAAAAGAGAAAAAAGAAAGTATTTCTTTATGTTTACTTGCACTCATTCCCCCCCTTCTTTTATCACTGATCTATCCTCAGTTGTTTTTTAAAGCATTAAATTTTGCTGGTGGTATCTGTGCCGTTATTTTATTTGGTATTTTGCCTATCTTAATGGTTTGGGTAGGACGGTATAGAAAAGAGCTGTTTTCTCCTTATGAGATACGAGGAGGTAGGTGGTTTTTGGTTTTCGTGGCATGTTTTGCCCTGTTTATTTTTTTCTTTCAGATATCAGTTATGGTTGGTTGGACCAGTCTGCCTGGGTAATTAGATCTATTTTTAGAAGGTGTACATTATGTTCCGAATGTCTCATATGCGTTTTATCGGTGGCGTTCTTCTAGTTGCAGGAACGACGATAGGGGCTGGCATGCTAGCCTTGCCCGTTATTACTTCTTTTGGGGGTTTTTTTCCTTCTATCTTGATTTTCTTTTCTTGTTGGCTCCTTATGCTCTGCAGTGCTTTTTTCTTTTTGGATGTGAACTTATCGATCGGAGGTGAATCGAACTTAATCTCTATGGTCAAAAAAACATTAGGGGATAAGGGCAAACTCATCAGCTGGATTCTCTACCTTTTACTTATGTATGCTCTGATTGCGGCCTACATTGCTGCAAGCGCCCCTTTGTTTGAAAGGGCGATATGTGCTCTTACCGGTTTTCAAGTACCACCTCAATTATCTCGATTTTGTCTTCCCCTAGTTTTTGGAAGTTTTATTTACCTGGGCACTCGAGGTGTCGATTATATAAACCGACTTTTGATGGTTGGTTTAATTGTTTCGTATCTTGTACTAATTGGTTTTGTACCGTCCCATATTCAATCCTCGTTGTTTTTCCATATGGATTTTTCTGCAAGTTTAATTTCTATTCCAGTAGTACTGACAGCTTTTGGATATCACATTGTGATCCCAAGCCTTACGACCTATTTACAACATGATCGAAAGATGCTCGGTAAAACTATTTTGGTCGGAAGTATTATTCCGATTGTTATCTACATTTTGTGGCAGGTGCTTGTTCTGGGCGTTGTGCCACAGACATATTTATCGCAGGCATGGGTTCAAGGGTCAACTGCAAGCGATCCACTAGCTCTAGTTCTTAAAAATCCATTTATCGCCAAAAGCGCTTTGTTTTTCTCATTTTTTGCTCTTGTCACTTCTTTTCTTGGCGTTTCTTTGAGTTTATCAGATTTTTTACGTGATGGTTTGAATATCAAACAATCATGGGAAGGCAGGCTTGCAGCTTTTGCTTTGACCTTTATTCCCCCTCTGATTTTTGTATGTTCTTCTCAAAGAGGATTTTACTTAGCTCTGCAGTATGCTGGAATTATTGTGGCTATTTTACTTGGTATATTACCTGCTATTATGGCATGGCAGTTAAAACGGCCTTCTTTTTATACATCCGTTAGAGGCCGGGTACTTTTATCTACTGTTATTTTGTTATTCCTGTTGATCATCGGTTTGGATATCATGGAGAAAAAGGGAGTCCTTCGCTCTTTAATTAGTTCGTATCTTGCATGCTAATTGGAAGGGATTGATGTTTGAGTTAATTTCAGAATTTCTCCCGCAGGGTGATCAGCCTAAAGCAATTGAGGCTCTTGTGAAAGGGATAGAACTAGAGAAGAAATCACAGGTCCTTTTAGGGATTACTGGCTCTGGAAAAACCTTTACGATGGCTAATGTTATTAGTCGGGTTCAGAGACCTGCTCTTATTTTGGCACATAATAAAACCCTTGCAGCCCAGCTGTATCAGGAGTTTAAAGCCTTTTTTCCAAAAAATGCTGTTGAATATTTTGTATCTTACTATGATTACTATCAGCCAGAAGCCTACATTGCTAGAACCGATACATATATCGAAAAAGATCTGGCTATTAATGAGCAGATTGAAAGGATGCGCTTATCTGCTACAAGGTCTTTAATAGAAAGGGATGATGTCATTATCGTCTCTTCTGTCTCTTGTATTTATGGTCTAGGATTGCCAGAGTATTACCGCCAGATGCAGCTGCAGCTATCGGTCGGGCAGGAAGTAAAAAGAGATGATGTTCTCTTGCACCTTGTCGATATGCACTATAAAAGAAGCGATTATGAGCTGATTAGAACAACTTTTCGTGCCCGTGGCGATATTTTAGAGATTATGCCGGCGTATGAAGAACAAATCGCTTATAGGATTGAATTTTTTGGTCACGAGATCGATAGGATCAGCAAAATAGACCCTTTGACAGGAAGGGTGATAGATAGGATTCCTCAAATCACAATATTTCCGGGATCCCACCATGTAACCCCAAAAGATGTTCGAGTAAATGCTGTTGAGACCATTAAAAAAGAGCTGCAAGACAGGATGTCTTTTTATGAAAAGGAAAATAGACTCATCGAGCATCAACGGATTAAAGAACGGACCTCTTATGACCTAGAAATGATCAGAGAAATGGGTTTTTGCAAGGGAATAGAGAACTATTCTCGGCATTTTAGTAAGCGGCATGCAGGAGATCCTCCCCCTTGTCTTTTAGATTATTTTCCCTCCAATTTTCTTATTTTTGTCGATGAGTCTCATCAAACCCTACCTCAAGTACATGCGATGCATAACGGGGATCGGGCAAGGAAAGAGTCTCTTATTGACTTCGGTTTTCGACTTCCGTCTGCTTTTGATAATCGACCTTTAAAATTTCAAGAGTTTTATCAAAGAATCCGTCAGGTAGTGTATGTTTCTGCGACACCCGGACCCTGGGAGGTTCAGGATTCAGGGGGCGATGTGGTAGAGCAGATTATCCGCCCTACAGGCCTTTTAGACCCTATTATCGAAATAAGACCTGCGACTAATCAAGTCGATGACTGTTTAGAAGAGATACGCAGAGCCACACAATTAGGCAGTCGGGTTCTTGTCACAACCCTTACTAAAAAGCTTTCAGAAGATCTGTCTAAATATCTGAATGAGATCGGCGTTAAAGCAAAATATTTGCATTCTGATATCGACACCCTAGAGAGGGTGCAGATTATTAAAGAGCTAAGAGTTGGGGTATTTGATGTTCTTGTAGGAATCAATCTTTTAAGAGAAGGTCTTGATATACCTGAGGTTTCACTCGTAGCGATTTTAGATGCAGATAAAGAAGGGTTTTTACGTAGTCAAACAGCTCTTATCCAGACGTGTGGCAGGGCAGCGAGAAACGTGAAGGGGCGGGTTATCATGTACGCGGATAAGATGACACGTTCGATAGAAGCGACTTTAGAGGTCACAAACTCTAGAAGAAAGATCCAAGAGGATTATAACCACGCCCACGGTATTACCCCACATAGCATCAGTAAGCTCAAGGCCGCAGACCTCACAGAGACCTTTGGAGGAGCCCCTTCCTCAGTTGCTCATTCCGCGGTGAAACAAGTGCATCATTATACCCGTAAAGAGATCGAGACAAACATAAAAAATCTTGAAAATGAAATGAAAAAAGCTGCTAAAGAGCTTCGATTTGAACAGGCTGCACTACTACGTGATGAGCTCAGACATTATCAGAGTATGCGTCTGTTAGAAGAGGATTTATAAAATTTGCTTCTTTATTCAATCAAAAAAGGCAGAGAGCTTTTTTGCTAATTCTTGGTTTGTTGGATAGGTGTGTTTTTTAGGAAGAGCTGGCAAAGGGTTTCCTTTATAAAATATAGCTTTTAGATCCGTTTCAAACCCTTCTTTTTCCATAAAAAGCCCGTCATTTTCTGAAGCCTCTCTCATTTCTTCCATATTAAAACAGGCCACAGGGGTACCACATACTCTAGCTTCCATAAGAGGCATTCCATATCCTTCATATATAGAAAATAGCAAAAGCTGGCGTGCTGCAGAATATAAGTAGGAGATCTCTTCATCTGGGATAAATCCTAACGGAAAAAAGTGGTCTGGGTATAATTTTTTTATTCTATCAATTGATAATCGAATTGTTTTATTTTTCCATCCTCCCCCTCCTACAACGACAAGGGGTATCACATTCGATCGTTCAGACCCAAGGAGTAGTGTTTCGTAAAATTCGATTAGCTGAATGAGGTTTTTTCTAGGTTCAATGGTGCCAACAACAAGGATGAATTCTTTAAAATTAAGCCCGTATTTATCCATAACCCCCTGGCACTCTAGGGAATCTCTATGTGCAATTGTCTCTTTCAAAGGGGGGGTAATTACACTAGCTGCATCTACTTCATAAAAACTTTTTAGTTTATTAGCTGTCCCTTGTGAATTGCAAAAAATAGAGTTGGCGGATTTATAGAAAAACCCTCTCATTGATTTCATAAGTAGCTTTCGAAATAAGGACATTGTATTAGGGGCAAGACGATACACAAAATCATGGACTGTAAGGATCGTTTTGGTTTTTTTGGGGATGAGTATTGGTATCATTTGTGCTGGAGCCCAAAAATAGTCGGGACGATCTCGATATAAAGCCAGAGCCAACCTAGTTTGTACCCATAGGCTATCGGGCAAGCTCATCAACGGCATACTGTATATTTTTAAATTAGGAAAATCTTCTAAAGAGGTAAAGTCATCGGATGAGCTCGTATATAAAATAAACATGCAATCAGATCGGATGGGTATCAGCTCCTTGAGAAGATAAAAAAGATAGAAACCTATTCCACCTGATAAGTGTTTTAAAGAATGAGCATCAATCCCAATCGTTTTTTTTATCCTGTCCATATGTCGATTCCTAATATGCTGTTTTAAATATAAAAGGAGCAGTGTTTTGTGCCTCCCATAAGGCGGCATAGCGCTTATTTAGATTGATGAGAGTGCTGTGTTGACCTGATTCTGTTACACTTCCATTTTCGATCACATGAATCATGTCTGCATCGGTAATTGTTGATAACCTATGAGCGATAATCATGATTGTAGTTGAGGTCCGTAGCAATCTTAGAGTTGATTGAATCGATCGTTGAGATTCATTATCTAAATTAGATGTAGCCTCATCTAAAATTAGGATGGTGGGTTTGCGAATAAGGGCGCGTGCAAGAGCAATTCTTTGCTGCTGTCCTGCGGAAAGAGAAAGGGCTGACTGCCCGACTACTGTTTCATACCCATTTTCTAACAGCAGAATAAAATCATGAGCACCTGCCTGCTTCGATGCTTGCTCAACCTCTTCTATTGATGCATGTGGATTCCCTATGCGGATATTATAAGCAATCGTTTCATGAAATAAGTTAGACTCTTGTGATACAAATCCTATTAGCCCCCTCCATGTATTAGTACAGAATGTATTAAGATTGTGCCCATCAATAAAAATATCACCTTCTGAGGGCAAGTGAAATTTCAGAAGCAGATCGAGTATCGTTGTTTTACCAGATCCAGAAGGCCCGACTAAAGCGGTGAGTGTGTTCTTTTGGATGGTGAGCTCAAGATTGTGAATGATCTTATCTTTTGTATGTGGGTATTGAAAACAGAGATTTTTGAATGCAATTTCTTTTGTAAAATAGGGGGTGCGAAGGAGTGTACCTATTTGATCCCTTTGATCGGTATCTTTTAAAAATTCTATAATAGAGTTAAACTTACCCCTATATACAAGGATTTGGGCCAAACAGTTCATAAAGGATACCATCCGCATACACAGTCGAAGAGAGATAGGTAGAAAACTAAGAAGAAGAATTAGGGCATGATCTGGATCTTCTCTATTCAAAATGAAATAGCCTGCTGCAATAGAGCAGGAGATAGCAATGATTGCAAGGACATCGTTTAAGGCATTGACCATCCCATTAGAGGCGTGCATTTTTTTATGAATCGATCCATTCGATTTTATCAGATGATCCATTTTTTTCTGTATTTGCTCTTGAAAATTGAAAAGATGGATTTGTTTGATACCATTTAGAATTTGTGCTGAGAGTCCCATTTGTTTAGAGTCTCCATCAGCAGCTTGTATCGATAATACACCTATTCTTTTTATAAGTATTTTTTGCAACACTCCTGCACAGGCGAAAATACCCAAGACAATAAGCAGTAGTGGGCCAGAAAAATACAGAAGCAATATTAATGCTACAATAATCAGCAGACCGTGTGATATCAGCTGATTTAATAAATGCATAAAATAGGGAAAAAATACGGGGATCGAAGAAAATAGATCTGTTAGGCTTCCAATTTTATAACGAGAAATAGAAGGGTAGTACCCGAAAAGGATTCTATTATGCAATATATTGAATATCAACAGCATGCCTTTTTCTGTAATGCGAGCAAAATAAAAAGAGCTTATAAAAAGGCTCATCCCCCTGCATCCTTGAATTACAACAGCTGAGATTAAAGCAAGCATTAGTAATCGATCATTAGGTATCTCTTGTATATATTGAGTGTTTTGGAGGATTTGTGGGAGGAGGCTATGATTATTTGTCATTGCTGTAAATGCAAGCACGATCATTCCATAAGAAACCCCTTCCAATAGAGCCCCAATACTACTTGTTATAATTGCATATACCGTATCTTTCATGTTGTTTTTGGAGAAAAGAATCGATTGAATAATCAGAGAATATATGCTTTTAAACGGCCTGTGTACACTTTGCCTGTTATCCTTATGATTTGTTAATGAAATAGGTCTAATCCTCGGTATTTATTCGTTATATAATGGAGTTAAGCTGGCTTGAACAGATTTGGATCGATTGATAAATGCATCGTATTTTTCTGTAACAAAAGAGTTAAATTCTTTGTCGAATCGTTGTTTACTAAACCTTGCAGAATACTGTTTCAAATAAAGGGGATCGAAAAGATGTTGTGTTTTTTCAAATGATTCGACTGCTTCTATAAGAGAATCTATTGTTTGTTCCCGGTATAAGATTCCTGTTTTTTTATGATCGATAATCTCACATGCAGAGCCCTTACCAAGAGCGATCACAGGAGTGCCTGATGCTAGAGCCTCTATCATAACGATACCAAAATCTTCATCTGCAGCAAAGACCATGGCTTTTGCCTTAGATAAAAGGGTTTTTAAGGTTTCATCCGATACAAAGCCTAAGATTTCTATGTTTGGGCTCGCCCATTTTTTAATTGCAGACATTTGAGGTCCATCACCTACTAAGATTAGTTTTTTATCTGGCATGCTTTGAAAGGCCCGGGCGATCATATCCATTTTTTTATAGGGGACCATTCGAGAGCATGCGATAAAATACTCTTCTTTTTGATCGGCGATATAGAAAGAGTCTATATCGACCGGTGGATAGATCACATGAGCTGGCCTGCGATAGATCTTTTCTATTCTTTGAGCTACATAGTATGAATTGGCAATAAAATGATCAACTCGGTGGGCAGAGGCGATATCCCATTTCCGAATCCCATGCAAAGCTAGTTGCGCCATTATTTTTTTTATTCCCTTTAAAGGCTCCATATACAAAGGGTATAAATCCCAAGCGTACCTCATAGGTGTATGGCAGTAGCAAATATGTAGTTGTGAGGTGTGCGTAAGAACCCCTTTAGCTACAGCATGTGAAGAAGATAAAATAAGGTCATAATCAGTTAAGTTAAACTGCTCGATTGCAATAGAAAAAAATGGAAGGTAGTTCCGATACCATTTAGTTGCCATAGGTAGAGATTGGATAAAAGAGGACTCGATTTCTTTGTCAAAGAACACGGTGTGTTTAAGCTTGCTTGAATCTTTAATGAGTGTATAGATCTTCGATGGGTATAGATCGTGTATTGCTTTTAATACTTTTTCTGCTCCACCCATGCTTATTAGCCAGTCGTGTATGATTGCAGTTTTCATGTTTTATCGGGTAATTACTATGGTAAATCTTGGATCATAAGGTTGGTGGCTATATGTTGCAATAGACATTAGCAAGGGCATAAGCTAATAAATATCTGGCTTCAGCAAGGTTAAGACATCCGTGATGATATTTAAGAATGGGAGGTATCGATTGAATGCTTTTGAATCAGTTCGAAAACTTGTTGAGGAGTGATCATCTTAAGACATCTATTTTCGTCGCATTTAGCAAAGTGCTTTCCATTATAGCAAGGAGGGCAGGAAAGAGTTTTTCCGGGCCAGAGGATTTTTACATTCTGATCTAAGCCAATGACTTCTATAGGATTGGTCGGACCAAATAGAGCGATAGTGGCACATCGAATGAGTCTTGCAAGATGTAGAGGGCCGCAGTCGTGAGTAATTAATAATCGTGAGCTTTTCAGTAAACGAGCCAGCTGGTTAAGGTCTGTTTTTCCAACAAAATTTTTATGAGGAATCGAAGAAAAACAAGGGATAACCCATTCATCTGTTTGGGAGCCAGCGATTAATATCTCATATCCTTCTGATACAAGTTTTTTCACAAGAGATACATAATTTTCAATCGGCCATCTTCTTAATGCATCATTTGCTAGGATGTTTTTCGCTCCGCCTGGAACTATTACTATTTGTTTAAGGTTTGTGTTAATTGATTCTTTTTCGAATAGATTCAATGTCGGTAGAGGGAACTGATAGATATCTGGTTTTACTATATCGAATGCCATTTGAAGGTATTCAACACCCCTGTATATATTTGCAAAACGGGTTCTAGCAGTAGAGCCTTTTACAAGGCTGACTTTTTTTCTGCAGAAGACGGTGCATGTTAAAATTTTATATCTCCAATCCCTATGACAAATTAAGACTCTATTAAAACGTTTACCAAACAACTTCATTTGTAAATGTACTATCTCTTTTAACCGAACTGCCCAGGTTCCTTGGAATAATCTGGCTTCGTCAACAACTAGGATTTCATCGACCATCGCTGTCATCTTCAAAATAGGCTCTGCAGCAGAGCCAACAATCCAGGTAATATGTGCATTTGGAAATTCGTTTTTATAGTAGGTAAGTAGATGTAAACAGGTGATCACATCCCCTATAGCGCCTATCTTTACGATTAAGATTTTTAGTGGCAGAGGATGACAGATGTTCATACAAGTCTTTAGTGGATGATTGTTTTAAAACATAGAAAAAATGGCTCTTGAAACAATACAAAATTCTTTTAAAAACTGCATCTTGATTTTTATAGAGCCACTTTAACTAGTAGGTAACAAAATTTGGAAAGCCTCTTATATGAAGAGAAATCATAAGGGAAGAAGCTGCCGAAAAATCCTTGCAATTATTTGATAGCTTACACAGTGTTAAAGGATAAATTTTTTTTAGGTCTTTATGAAAGTAATTGTTCTAGCTGGTGGCAAAGGGACCCGCTTATGGCCTCTATCAAGAAGATCCTGTCCTAAGCAGTTTTTATATTTTGGAGACCAGTACTCTCTGCTGCAAAAGACACTAATGCGGTTTATAGGTATTTGCTCTCAACAAGATATCGTCATACTAACTAATCAAAGTTATTATGATCTTGTATACAGTCAGTGCCTGCAGATTGATCAGAACTGTTCCTATAACATCCTCATAGAGCCAGAAAGTAAAAATACAGGCCCCGCAATTGCTCTTGGTATTAAATATTTACAGGAAAGCCAAGGCATTTTATCAGATGAGGTGATTCTAGTAGCTCCATCAGATCATTTAATACATCCAGAAGGCCAATTTCTTCGTCTACTACCACTTGCAGAGCAAAGAGCAAGTGAAGGCTCTATAATCACTTTTGGTGTACATCCAAGCTTTCCAGAGACTGGTTATGGATATATTAAGTATGGAGATGGTGATAGGGTCGATGTCTTGCCAGTAGATGCCTTTGTTGAAAAACCCTCATTTGATCTTGCTCAGTCTTACTTATTATCAGGAAATTACCTATGGAATAGTGGGATCTTTATATTTACTGTTATGACCTTTTGGAAAGAGCTATACCTACATGCACCAACTCTTTTTGACTTCTTTAAGGGCGGATGGCAGTCTTGTATAGCGATGTTTGCAGATGCGCCTGATATCTCAATCGATTGCGCTATTTTAGAACAATCCAAATTGGTAGAGGTGATCCCTATGCACTTAAGCTGGTCAGATCTTGGATCTTGGGATAGTATTTATACATCGATGGAAAAAGATTCCCACTCAAACGTCAAGATTGGTAATGTTGTTGATATCGATACAGAAAATTGCCTTATCTATGGAAGTAAAAGGCTTATTTCTACCATTGGTGTCAAAAATTTACTGATTGTAGAAACAGATGATGCTTTACTTGTCAGTCAAAAAGGGGATTCACAGAAAGTAAAAATACTAGTTGAGCATTTAAACAGTAAAAAAATGGAGCAGTCAACAGAGCACCTAACCTCTTACAGGCCTTGGGGTCATTATTTAGTATTAGAAGAGGGGTACCGATATAAGATTAAAAAGATATCGGTGCATCCATTGCAAAGACTGAGTCTACAAATGCATTATCATCGAAGTGAGCATTGGATAGTAGTTGCTGGAAAAGCAAAGGCAACTATTGGTGAGGAGGTTTATCTTCTTGGTGAAAATCAAAGTGTGTTCGTTCCGAAATCTACTCAGCATAGATTGGAAAACCCAGGGGAAAATATTTTAGAGCTAATTGAAGTGCAGGTAGGAGAATACATCGCAGAAGATGATATTGTACGGATAGAGGATGATTATGCTAGAAAGTAAGCTAGAGCGATTAAGACCTAGGGGCCTAATTCGGATAAATAATCGGACATCGTCTTGGTTTGTTGATCTTCTTGTTTTTTTTTATTTTCTAACCCTTTCTGGAGAGCTCTTACATGTTGAGCTTGGTTTATTTAAGCCTAGGGTAAACCACCTTATTTCTTTTCTGCTATTTTTATTTGTTTTAAAAACTCACAAAAAAATTAGATGGGATAAGGATTTATTTATTCCATTAGTTCTTCTTTTCTTTTCTATTTTAGTGTCTGGAATCCTAGGGGCTAGCATATTGAGATCTTTAGGCTACACACTTGTTTATCTTTTAACAGTATGTTTCTACTTTATTTTACCTTACAACTTGTTTTATTTTTATGATCGCAATGATTTATTAAATATCTACTTTAGTTCGTTTATTGTATTAGGTTTCTATACTTTATTACAGGTCGCTTGTTCTTTCTGGGGCATTATCCTCCCCTTTGTGACCCAGTACGCCCTTACAATAGCAAGGGGACAGGGTTGGAATTACGAGCCTTCCTATTATGCTTTGCTGATGACCGGTTTTGTCATGTATTATAATGCGCAAGCCTTTCTGGAGGTGGACAGACCCATCAGTTGGATCAGGTTTGTATGGATCAATCTTTTACTGATCGTATCTACATCAACCGGGGTTGTGTTTTCTTATCCTGTCTTTGTTTTTTTATACTACTGCTTATCTTTGATGAATACGACTCAAAGGTATGTCTGTTTTGTAAAAAAACGGGCAATCCAGATCTTTGTGTCTTTCCTCTTATTTATGACAGGGATTTGGTGGATGTTTCCAAAACAGTTTATTGTTACCTTTTATAAGTTTTTTGCTTTAGGCATTACGAATCACTGGTCAGTGCGTGAGCGGTGGGAGGGTATACAGAACGCTTTTTATGTCTTTACTCAGTATCCTATATTCGGAGTCGGGGTGGGGGGGGTAGGCCCATATTTATATAGTGAATTTTATCGGGGAGCGATGCCCATTGATTTACAAGATGTTAAAAAATTCGATCCTTCGAATGTATTTTCGGAAATACTTGCAAGTCTTGGTATAATAGGTCTAGGGATCTTTTATCTGATTGTCCGTAGGTATTGGAAAGTATTTCGATTAGCCATGGATGATACAATCCCGGTCCCTATTAACGAGAGAAGAAGAATTATTGCTTTGTTCCTATCCCTCTTTGTCGTGATCATTGTTTTGCAATTTAACCCAGGGCTTTTTCGTAGTTATGTATGGGTTCATGCAGCAGTTGTGTTAGGATACACTCGAGTGATCCTTATTCACAATCGAAAGGGATGAATACTTACCACGAGTTATTCAAAGTGTTTACCTAAAATTCCTGCTAATTTCATCATATCAATAGGTTCTTTCGAACCAAATAACTTAGCGAGTTTGCTATCTGGTACGATCTGACGTTTATTTTTTGGATTTTGTAAATCATGATCTTTGATGTATTCCCAGACTTTTTTTACCGTTTCTGGACGGGATAGCTGTTCTACCCCCACTATAGCTTGAAGCTCTTTTGACAAATTTTTGAGTGGTTGACCCGATTTTTTAGTCGGTTTTTTTGCTTTGGTTTTTTTAGTTATTTTGATTTTTTTTGTTAATTTTGTAGGCTTTTCTTTAGCCCCCTTTTTTGATTTCTTTTTCGAAATATAGGGGGTTTTAGGGTGGTTTTCGTATTTTTCCTCAAGGTCTTCAAGATGATTGGCAATCACATCGCAGTCTGGGTAGTTACTGCATGAATAGAACACCTTGCCGAACCTGGAGCGTCTAGCTGATATTTTGCCATCGCAGCCGATTGCAGGACATGATGGCATCTCCTCAGAAGGGGTTTCTCCCTTTTTAGGGATGTTGACAATTCCTTTACACTCAGGGTAGGTGCTGCATCCTAAAAAAGCACCAAATTTACCAAAGCGCAACTTCATAGGGCCCTCACATTTAGGGCAGGGCTGATCCCAATTAAAATTGGGATCATAGTCCTCTTTCTTGAATTCAAGGGCCTCTTCTGGTGCCGTATAGTTACAGTCAGGATAATTAGAACAACCAAAGAAATACTTTCTTTTAGCCCATATTTTTTGTAGTTGGTGGCCACATTCTGGACAAATCTTATCTGTCATAATTCTGGGTACAAAAGCATCTTTTTCAGCGGATGCTACCAAAGGCTCAAATGCTGTCCAAAATTCTTTAAGAAGCTCCTTCCAATCTTTTTGATCATCTGCAATACGCTCTAACTTATCTTCCATAGCAGAGGTAAAACCGGTATCCATGATCATTTTAAAGTTCGTTTCAAGCATTTCAGCAATCACTCTACCCAGTTCTGTTGGCTTAAGTGTTCCTTTTTCCTTTTCTGTATAGTCTCTACTTTGAATTTTATTCATAATAGTGGCGTAGGTAGAAGGCCTACCGATACCTGATTTTTCTAGTTCTTTAACTAGCGATGCTTCGGTAAATCGGGGTGGTGGGCGAGTAAAGGCTTGTTCAGAGATGACTTTGACAAGCTTAAGGGTTTGGTTTTCCTCTAAAGGAGGTAATTTTTTATCTTCTTCTTCTTTTTCTTTTGCTTCTTGAGTTTCTACGTCGTGTTTTTCTTCATATGCTGCAAGAAACCCTTGAAATTTCATCGTTGATCCAGTAGCTCTTAATACAACATCTGTATCTGTTACTATATCACAAGAGACAGTATCGTAGATTGCTGGAGTCATTTGCGAAGCTAGAAATCTTTGCCATATCAATTGGTATATTTTAAATTGATCAAGATTAAGATATTTTTGGATGGAGTCTGGGGATAACTGCAGATTGGCAGGGCGGATAGCTTCATGAGCGTCTTGTGCTGTTTTCTTCGTACTATACTGCTTGGCATCGAGCGGCAAATAATCTTTGCCATATACCTCTATGATGTATTTTCTAGCAGCATCTAAAGCTTCTGGCGCAATTCTTACAGAGTCAGTCCTCATATAAGTGATAAGACCCTCTGCCCCATCATTGCCAAGATCTACTCCTTCGTAGAGACTCTGTGCGATTCCCATTGTACGTGACGCTGAAAATCCGTAATGACGGCTTGCTTCCTGTTGAAGTGTCGATGTGATAAAAGGAGCTACTGGATTTCTTCGTTTTTCTTTTTTTTCAACAGAGCTTACTTTGTATGTGGCTTTTTCTAGTCTCTCTACCACAGATTGAGCTTCCGCTTCTCTAGAAATAGTAAAGTAATCTTTGCCTTCAGCTTTTTCTTTTTGGACTCTTCGACCATCCACAGAATATAGTTGTGCGTGGAAAGAGGCTCCCTTAGGTCCTGTATTTAATAAGGACTCTAAATTCCAATATTCTAAAGGGATAAACGCCTCGATTTCTCTTTCTCTATCGACAACAATTTTTAAAGCAACAGACTGAACTCTTCCTGCAGAAAGCCCCCCCTCTTGCATCCCGCGAACTCTGCGGGTTAAAATAGGGGATATTTTATAACCTACAATTCTATCGAGAAGCCTTCTTGCTTGTTGGGCGTCAACAAGTCCTTGATCTATAGCTCTTGGATGAGCCAGTGCGTCTAGTACTGCATCTTTGGTTATAGCGTTGAATGTGACCCGTTGGATATTAGTGCCTTTAGGAAGAATAGATGCGATATGCCAGGCGATCGCTTCCCCTTCTCTATCAGGGTCGGGAGAGAGGTAAACAATATCTGCTTGTTTAGCAGATTTTTTTAATTTTTCTATGACTTCTTTTTTATCTGGTAAAATCGTATATTCAGGTTCGAAGTTATTCTCTAGATTGATCCCGAATCCCTTTTGCGGTAAATCTCTAATATGGCCGAGGGAAGACTCGAAAATGTAGTTCTCTCCCAAGAATTTGCGTAAGGTTTTTATTTTTGTAGGGGACTCTACAATAATAAGCGATTTGGCCATTAGGTTTCCTTTTAAGGGTTAATGAAGGTCTTCTTTCTTCGGGTGTATTGCGCCTGCAAATGAGCTGGGTCGTTGAAGAGTTCTTCGTTTTATGATATTCATAAAAACAGAAAATGGGCAAAACATTTGGTGTAATGACATATCATCTTTGTTATATTTAATACAAGGATTTATTTTTAGATATACATCTTGCTCAGCAAAAACCAGAATCCTCTTATTCCTTTTTCTATTTAATCATACTAAAGTTAATTTCATATCAAAAATTTTTTTATTTTCAGTCACAATTAGTTTATATTTCTTATTTTTTTATTTTCTTGTTGATTTGAAATATTGTTTTTAATTACTAATCAAAATTAGAAGAAGTGTTTTGCTTATATGTGCGGATAGGCCATTTTTTCTGCTGCATATGTTAGGGGTGGTATGAAAGTAATCTTTTTTGTTGTCTATGCTTTGTTTGCTTCGGTTTTTTTCGGTTTTTCTGGTGACTTGCAGGCAAGCGTTATACCTATTGAAGATGAATCTGGTATGCTAAGTCATTTAGACAGGGCTTTAGATTTTAACATTGAGCATTACAAAGAAACGCCTGCTAAAATCCCTCAAATAGCGCATTTTATATGGCTTGGGAAAAAAAAACCCTCAGAGGCGTTTATAAAGAACTTAAATGACTGGATAGCAAAGAATCCCGGTTGGACTTTTATCTTATGGACGGATGTACTCAACTCTATTGCCTGCGATGGTATTGAAATCCGTAGCGTCGAAGATGTTTCTTTTACAAGGCTTGCTAGTAGGTATTTTGCATCTAACACACTCCGTGAGAAGGCCGAGCTTTTGCGCTATGAAATTCTATGGCAATATGGAGGGGTATCCATAGATCATCAAGCCAGCTGCCCATATTCTTTAGATGATTTACACAGATCATATGAGTTGTACTGCTGTCTGCAATCCCCTTATAAACCTCTTATTGGCAGGAAAGTGTTACGTAGCAGCGGTGTAATTGGAGCGGTACCCATGCACCCAACAGTTTTTAAAGCAATGGATCTGATGGATCATGATTGGAATGGCAGCTCTATCCCTTCTCTAACATCTGCTCTACAAGAGTTTTGCACATCGCAAGACTCGTTAAATATCGCAATACTCCCGCCTAACTATTTTTTTGTGCAACAGGGGATGTCTTCATTATTTGTGAAGTACTTCTATGAACATCCTTGGAGTAAAAAGATCAGGGGTAGAAGTGATTTTGAAGAATTAAGCTCATCTGTCTATATGTCAACAACTATCGCTAGCATCAGACCGTCGATCCATTTTTTTGCCGTCTGCGCACTGTCTTTGATTGGTTCAATTATGTTGTCTGTTATCATACTCAAATTTAGACACCGTTATTTTTCTAGGGAATAAATCGATCGATACATTCCGCTGGGTTATCTGATCCATTAATTTTATTTTAGATTCATTTTGTCATATTGTAAAATGGGTTCTCGATCGCTGATAATTGTCTTGAGCTTTTTTTACAAAGCTTTTACATTGCATCATATTTATTAGACAAACAGACAGAAGAATATGATCTGGTTTCATATCTTAGTAAATCAGCCCTTATTGATTAGCGGCGGATCTGTTTTATGTTTTACTTATCCAATTAGTTCTAAATGTACCAACCCTTTTTAGGATCGTTTGAATAACAAGAAACTGTTTATTTTTCGGATTGCCCTTGTTTTATCCCTCATTGGAGCAGGATTATTTTTTTGTATAGCAGGGGTTACCTACAAAGATTTTTATGTATTAACGGGTAAAAGAACTCCTTTTTGGAAAAATTTATCTGTACGAGACTGTGAAGATTTAAAATTTTTTAAAAAAGTGTATTTATCAAATTACCAAGAGACTAATAGGGATATAAAAAGTGTTATGATACCCAAGGTAATTCATTATATAGGGCTTGGTCATAAAGAATTTCCAGTAAAATCGATTAGTTATATTAAGTCATGGATCGATAATCATCCTGACTGGACCTTTAATTTCTGGACAGATGATTCAAATAGAGTGATTCCCCATCCTAAAATGGAAAAGCGATTGATTACTGAGTTAGAGTCACCTTTTATTTCTAATTACTATGATCAATCTGATAATTTTGGAGAAAAGTCAGATCTGATTCGATATGAAATTCTGTACCGACAAGGTGGATTGTATGTTGATCATGATATTGAATGTTATCACAGTTTTTCTTCTTTGATTGGATCCTTGGATTTTTTTGCTGGTCTAGAGCCAATGTATAAAAATTTAGGTATCGATACCAGAGTATTCCCTTCAAATGCCTTGATCGGTACACGCCCTTTTCATCCCGTACTATTAAAAACAATTGAACTTGTCGAAGATCGTTGGAAAGAAGTTGATGAAGCATTTCCAGGCACCGATCCTCGTAGCTGTACTTTAAAGGTCTTCCATAGGACTTTTTATAGTTTTATGTTAGCTACAAAGAACGGTTTAAATCTTTATGGGAATAAAGATGTGATGTTCCCCTCCTCTTTTTTTTATCCTGATCGCATTACAAGTAAAAAAACTTTTCCCCTTTGGATGGAAAAAAATCTAATATGGGCCTCTCATAAATCAGCAGGTATTTGGAAGCCTGTAGATTATAAGCCACTGCCTACGAATGAATTGGCTATTTTAAAAGCAAGAAATAAAGCGCTGATAAAAAAATACAAAAGTGCCAAGATTTTGCTGTATTGCAATTTTTTTGCATGTGGAACTTGCGTTTACTTTATCTTAAAGGTCCGTCGTTCTAAAAAAATCTCTGGCTTCCCAAGATAAAATGGTCTTACATGCTTTCTAAAATAGATTGTCTCAAAATGGCAGAGTCTGGATTTTGGCCGGGTCCTGGCGAGTCAGAAGATCACTTTACAAAAAGAATAGAGTATACCAAGACAAGGTCTACTCAAATCCCGGATCTTTTCAATTCAGAAAGAAAGAAGTCTATTTTACAGATCACTCAACACGCCTTCGGTATTACCAAATTGCAAATTCCTGTAATTTTTCAAAATAAGGGGCTCTCTTTTTGGGAGGGAGCGGTTGTATGGATAGATAATGTTTCTGGTTTGGCAATCCCGTCTATCCAGATAAAGCAGAACTTTCTTAAAGGTTCATATTTTTTTTATCATATAGAAGAGGTCGTAGCTCATGAAATATTACACGCCGCACGCATTGAATACGATGAGTCAAAATATGAAGAGATCCTCGCTTATCGTACTTCTCCTCAGTCCGTTCGTAAATATATAGGTCCTTTATTTGCGACTGTCAGGGACACCTATATGTTTATAGGATTATTTGCTCTTGGACTTGTCTTTGAGCTAATTGCTTTATTCTTAGGTATAATAGAACAGATACCTTTCCTTTCCTTGCCTGTTTTTTGGATCTTGTTATTAGGTTCCAGGCTTTATGTGAGACAGAGAAGATTCACCACCGCTTTATCGCATCTTGAGAAAGTATTGCCCAGGCCCTTAGAGGCTTTAAGTGTGATAGCAAAGCTTAAGGATAAAGAGATTGATATATTAGCTGGGCTTACCTGCTATCAGGTCATAGACTTTTTAGAAAAACAATCAGATTCTGAGCTAAGGATACGTATGCTTAAAGAGGTGCATTTTGGCAGCGTTATTGCCACGGATAAGAATAAAGAGATAAGAGGCTAATTATAGCCTCTTATCTTGGGAACGTAGCTGATATCGAATAGATAGGCTAAACCTTAACTATCTTATAGCTTCGCAGTTGCCGGCAGAATGCCCGATTATAGCCTGATTCGTCTACAACTTGATCATCTTCTTGAATCTGCTCTGCATGATTCCGGTTACGATTGGTATACAAAGTGTCAGTTGTTTCCATTTCTTCTGCAGCTGCTATGAAAAGGTTTTCTTCTCATACGTCTGTAACCGTATTATTCTCGAGACTTGTATCGAGGGTATCAAGCTTCGATAGCTTATCTGTTTTACTTCCCGCTGGAGATTGGTCGGTTTCGATTTGCTTTTCGTAATCACGTAGGCTATCTCGAAGTCAATTGACTAGCTCAGATCTATCATTTGGATTTGTTTTTATATTAATTATTTTTTAATCGACTAAGTCTTCGGTGGGAGGCCGGGGCAATTTTTAGAGATTGTCTGTACTTTGCAACTGTACGTCTTGCACATTGAAATCCTTTGCGACGCATTTTATCTACCAGTTCTGTATCTGATAGGGGAGCATTTTTATTTTCTTCGTAGATTATTTTTTGCAATAACTGTTTTGCATTGTAAGAAGAGGTAGTCGCGGATTGCCTATTTAACGAGGTAGAGAAAAAAAATTTTAACGGGAAAAGACCTTGCTCCCATACAAGGTTTTTTTGTGCCACAGCTCTTGCAATTGTTGATTGACTCAGCTCGAGCTCTTCTGCAATTTCTTCATAAGTCATCGGCACTAGCTCATTATTTCCTTTATCAAAAAAAGAGGTCTGTTTTTTGATAATATATTTAACTACCCCAATCAGAGTGGTATTTCTTTTTTTTATAGATCGAGAAATCCATTTAGCAGAGTTATAATGTGTTAAAAAAAACTTTCGATCTGCTTGGCAGAGGTTGGGATAAGCTTCTTGATACTTAGGGTTTAATCGAAATGCAGAAAGAGCGGTATCGTTGGTTCTGATAACCCATGTACCCTCTATTTTTTCTATGATTACATCAGGAATAAGGGGTGGGTTGATTTTTTCGATAAACCGCAGTCCTGGATAAGGATCGAGCACCGATAGCTCTTTTTGAATGGTGCTTTGGATAAGGTTTGTAGAGAGATGGAATTTTTTCCCCAAGAAAGAAAATTTCTGTTCTAGGAGCTCGGTATAATAATTTTCCATAATCCAGTAGATGAGGGTATTTTGTTTATTGAGTGCAATCAGCTGAAGCAACAAGGATTCTTGTATAGATCTTGCACCAATGCCTGGGGGGTCCATTTTGTGTATTTGATGGAGTATACCCTCAATTTTTTCTGGGGCCTCTAATGAGGATATCTCCTCAGGGATCTCTGTAAAAAAGCCATTTTGATCTAAATTGCCGATGATTTGATTTGCGATCCATAAATCTTCAGGCTTAGAAAAAGATAAGCGACATTGATGGAGCATGTGTTGATACAAAGAAATAGGCTGTGGAGTTAACTCTTCTAGATTATACAGCCTAGAGTAGATCTGCTGCCCTATGCAGCTATAAGAGTCACTTCTTTGACTTAAACCTTCCATTTTTTCTAGAATAGGATTTGTTGATAGCTCCTGTTCTAACCATTCCTTTAGCTCCATGATTGGCATTTGTAAAATAAACAACGCCTTTTGCATCGATAAAGAAAGAAGAAACTGTTGATTAACATGTATGGTTTGATTTACTTCAAAAGACTTCATTATATTTTGTTTTATTTATTTATTTATTTTCCTTATATTTATAATTAGTTTATTTGTAAATAATTGTTTTTTATCTTTGGAACATCTTTTTATTGAAAAAATCGTATTAACTCTGTTATTTTTTAAGTTTATACCAAGGCAAATCAAGGTATGTATAACCAGAAATCCGCGATTTTTAGTTGTTTAGGACTGGGCGATGGACTGATAGCCCTTATCCTCTCTAATAACCTTCATCTCAATGGATATCAAACAACCACATTTCATCCCTTTCTAGATTCTTTGCAGGATTGGTTTCCTCATTTACCTTTGAAGACATTCCCTAAGGAAGATAGCTTATTACTAGATCTTAATGGGTATGATCGGTTTTATATTTTTTTTGAAAAAAGCCCCTGGATGGAAAAAATCATACGTTTTTGTCAGAGCAATTTCCCTGATAAGACTGTAATTATTAATCCCATCGCTACAAAAAATACCGATTATCCATACTGGGAAAATGCACGATTTAATGGGGAATTGCCCTTTGTAGATAACCTGACAAATTTTTGCAGAGATATTCTAACACTACCAGTGCACACAAAAGAAAATGGTATTGAGCCGAGTGATAAGTGGGAAAGACGTAGGTGCCCCAACCGTATTATTATTCATCCCACGAGTTCAAGACCTGGCAAAAATTGGGCGCAGGAAAAATTTATCAAGCTCGCATATCAACTAGAAAAAAAAGGTTTTGAGCCTTTCTTTATTCTTACAGAAGAGGAACGTAAAAATTGGGCAGGCAAAGACTTTTTGTCCCCACAGTTTCTTAATTTAAGCGATTTAGCAGGATTTATTTATGAATCTGGATGGATGATCGGCAATGATTCTGGTATCGGTCATCTAGCCTCATGCCTTGGAATTAAAACGTTAACGATTGCTAGAAATCACAAGACCTCCTCTTTTTGGAGACCATCCTGGAGTATGGGAATAGTTGTACATCCCCCCATCTGGATCCCTAATATTAAAGGGATTCGATGGAGAGATAAGCAATGGCAAAAATGGATTTCTGTAGGACAGGCTGTCCGTGCTTTTAAGCACTTAATCAATGCCAATTAGTTTAGCATACTTTCCAACGAGGGTCCTCGTAGTCTGATTTTTTGCAAAGAAGACATCATAGGTAAGCCCAAGCGAGGTTTGGTATGCTTTATGTACAATTCCGGCACCAAAGTCTTTATGTAAGACGGTAGAGCCCGGGCTAAAAACAGTTCCATCCCCTTCTTGATAAAGGTCAATCTGGTATGAAGCTGCCTTGTGGAGTTTTTCTGTATAAATTGAAGGTATTTCTTTCAGAAAGCGACTGGGGCGCATCGACCGAGATCCTCCCCATAAAAACCGGTATCTTGATGCGGTAAGGAATAGATTTTCTTTTGCCCGCGTCATCCCTACATAACAGAGCCTTCTCTCTTCTTCTATCTTATCTTCATCGCCCTTGCTATTGATATGAGGTAGGAGGTCTTCTTCCATGCCAACTAAAAAGACTAGTCTAAATTCAAGTCCTTTTCCGTTATGTAGCGTCATAAGCCGGATACTATCTTGTTGTTCTTGATCACTCGATACCGAAGCTTTGAGAGTCAGTTCTTCAAGAAAGGCTGCTAGATCCGGAAAATGAGCTTCTTGCTGCCATTCAGCAGCCTTGGATACGAGCTCTTGAATATTTTCTTTTCGTTCCCCATAAGTTTCTGGGTCTTCCTTTAAATAATTGAGATAACGACTTCTTTCAATAGCTGAGGTGATGATTTCATCAAGTCTTACATTTGCTTTTCGCATTTCTCTAAGAGCTTGGATTGTTTGCACATAGTCTTTGAGGTTTTCTATCTGTTTGGCTGATAATTTTGCATCGATCTGTTTTTCTACGATCCTGAGCGCTGTGGTTAGTATATCTAGGGAGTACTCATCGGCAATAGTTTTAATTTTTGTAAGCGCAGCCTCTCCAAACCCTCTTTTTGGAGTGTTGATCGTCCGGGTAAATGCAAGAAAATCATTGCTTCCAAGAGACATACGCAGTAGAGCCAGGATGTCTTTAATTTCTTTTCTCTGATAAAAAGACATCCCCCCAACGATCACATAGGGAACATTTGCTTTTAGCAGAGAATCTTCAAAGGTTCGAGACTGAAAGTTTGTACGGTAAAAAATAGCGGATTCTTTGAAAGAGATTTTATTTGCCTTTGCCATCTCTTGGAGTTTCTCCACTACAAATTCTGCTTCTTGTGTTTCATTATCTGCAATAAAGAGTCCTATTTTTTCTCCATCGCCCCGATCGCTCCATAAATTTTTTTCATAGCGTGAGCTGTTTTCTTGGATAAGGGCATTAGCTGCTTTAAGAATGTTATTGGAGCTTCTGTAGTTTTGGTCAAGGGTTACAACTTTAGCTCCAGGATACTCTTTTTCGAATGCAAGGATGTTTTGCACGTTTGCCCCACGCCAAGAATAGATCGATTGGTCAGGATCTCCGACTGCAAATACGTTATGATGTTTTCCAGAAAGTAATTTAGTGATCGTATACTGAGCTGTATTCGTGTCCTGATATTCATCGATAAGGATGAAATTCCACCTTATTTGATAAACAGATAAAACCTCTGGTTTTTCTTTAAAGAGTTTGACTGTCAGAAAAAGTAGATCATCAAAATCTAGGCCGTTGTATTCTTTTAATTTTTTTTGGTAGAGATGGTATAGGTCGTAGAATGTGGGGTTTTCTAATGTAAAACTCTCCGGTTCAAGTAGATGATTTTTTGCATGAGAAATTTGAGAGCGGATATTCTTAATGGTGCTTTTTTCTTCTTTTATCCCAAGGGCTTTAAAGCATTCTTTGAGTACTTTTTCACTATCCTCTTCATCTAAGATCACAAAATGGTTGTCGTAGCCGAGATGCTCGATAGACTCTCTTAGTATACGAGCTGCCAGGCTATGAAATGTGCATGTAAGAACCTGGACATGAGCTATATTCAGTATTCGTGATTTCATCTCTTCTGCTGCCTTATTGGTAAAGGTAACTGCCAGAATTTCTAATGCAGGCACGCCTATATCGAGCAGATGCAGAATTCTATGGATTACAATCCTGGTTTTTCCAGAGCCTGCGCCAGCCAGCACTAGCATCGGTCCTTCAATATGTTCAACAGCTATTTGTTGATGGGTGTTAAGAGCAATAGTATGTTTCATAAGGAAGGACCTTGGGTAATACGATATCAATACAAGTATGATATGCGATTGAGAGATATCTCCCAATAGGAACTATCAAGGTCCTCGAGAGACAGTCCTACTCCGTATACTGAGAACTCATGCTGTAGAGCGCTTTTTACCCAGGTTTACAAGCTTAAATAATGAGGGGTTAATCGATAAGGATACTAATGCGCTTGCGACTAAGATATCATATCCAGCCGGGGGGAGGAGTTTAAATTTTAATGCCTGATCGGCCATAATAAAAGAAAATTCTCCGATTTGTGCTAAAGCGATCGCCACAGTGACTGCTGTTTTAGGCGGGTATTTCAATACTGTAGTAATCAAAAAAGCTAATATAGGTTTAATAATAAGAATAATTGATAGAACAAGTAAAAACATTCCAAAATTTTCGAAGATAGTAAATGGATTAAAGAACATCCCTGCCGATAAAAAGAAGATAACAATAAATGTATCTTTAAGTGGGGTGACTGTGTGAAGGACATATTGCCTTAAAGGGGTTTGAGCAGTTGACATCCCTGCAATAAAAGCGCCTAGAGCAATCGATGTCCCAAATAAGACAGCGGACGCTGAAGCAATCACAAAAGTGCTAGCTAAAATAGTGAGTAAAAATAGCTCCTCAGACATCAAATGTTGCACCTTAGATAGTAGATGATTAACAATTCTTTTACCTATGGTCAGCATAATAACTGCTAAGACAAAGAATTTAAAGATAGCCATAGTAAAGTCTGCAACCACCTGAGATGTCGAGTAGCTTTGTCCGTTAAAAGAAGCTGCAAGAGTTGGGATGAGTAAAATCGCTGCGACCGTGATAATATCCTCTACAATAAGCCAGCCTACTGCAATTTTACCCTCTTCTTTATGAATTAAATGATTGCTTGTAAGAACTCTTACAAGCACCACGGTGCTTGCAACGCCCAGTGCAAGACCTAAGAGAATACCTTCCTCCCAAGACCATCCAACGGCTTTCATAAGACATGCCGTGATCAAAGTAGCGAAAACTGTCTGTCCGATAGCACCTGGGATAGCAATGTTTTTTACACGGACTAAATCCTGCCATTTAAAATGAAGCCCCACCCCAAACATCATTAAGATCACTCCGATTTCAGCCAGTTGCTCAGCAATTTCTTTGTCAGCTACAAAGCCTGGTGAGTTAGGTCCGACTAGATAGCCTGCGATAAGGTAGCCCATAATTGGAGATAGCTTGAGTTTTAAAGATAAGTAGCCAAGCATACTGGCAAAGGTAAATCCAAAGGTTAGAATAATCACAATTTTTAAATGGATCAGTTCTCCATCCATATTTTTCTACCTCATCTTATAACTTTTAATAATCTTCTTTATACACAGGCTAAACTGCAAAGCAAATTATTTTTGCATTTATTTCGATCCATTTTTTAATTCGAGGGGTTTTCTCTATTAAGCAGTTTAGAGCATTTGCCTCTACAGAAATCCCCTTTTTGGATTGGGAATACAGTCAGAATGCTGTTCTAGTAAGTCCTTAGTTTTTGATATCAAAAATGTTGAATTACCTTTGGTAGAAGATCGGGATTATTGTGGTATTGCCTAATACAAAAGATCATCTTTATTTAGAGGGCTTTTTTTTATCGATTTTGTAGAGTTGCCTCTTTCTGTTTTTAATTAAAAAAATCTTTTGAATTAAAATAGAGACTTTCAATAGCATTCCTTTAAGAAAAAAGAAATTTACACCAAATATAGACTGCTCATTGGCTTTTTCATTCATCTCTAGTCGGCTGAAATTCCGATATAACTCGAAGAAGAATCAGGTTAAACCAAGGGTAAGTCTGTATTGAAAGAAGTCGTCTATAATAAGGATCTTTGATTTTTTAAGATGATTTTCAGTTTATGTACTGGGTGTTTTATTATTCAACCTCCTACATGTGATCCACAAGTCGATATTTGGTCTTCCTTTACCTGTTTTTGAATTTTATGAATGATACTTATTTTCACAAGGAGATCATGTATGTCGTATCAAAGATCCTTATTTGCTTTAGGAGTATGTTGTGCTTCTATCTTCCTAAATCCTCTGGTTTATTCTCAAGAAGAGGGTCAAACAATAGACGCCAGGCCCGTTGGTATTAAATCTGCACCTAAAGGCGTGATTACTCCTGCTGTAGCTCCTAGTATCAAAAACGATTCTGAGGTGTTTCTTACTGGGGATTTTATTTACTGGCAAGCGCAGCAGGATGGCCTGGACTTTGCTATCAGCGGTGGATATGGGTTTACAGCACTTGACCCTGATACGGGTAAGCTGCGAACTGTCGTTCCTACTAGCAGTTCTGTAAAACAAGTCCCAAGACCTTGGGAGCCTGGGTTTAAACTGGGTTTTGGAATGAATTTGCAGCATGATGGATGGGATCTTTTTGCTCAGTGGACATGGCTCAATCCGATTCTCGGTAATAAAAAATCTGTAAAACGAGATACATCTAACGAAAGTAATATACTCAGTAACATTCCTGCTCGTACGGGTACTGTCTTTAAAACAGCAGGGAATAATTATAAAATAACAGGCGCTTGGGGATTGCATTATAATGTGATTGATCTAGAACTGGGAAGGAACTTTTTTCTTAGCCGGTATATGACATATAGACCTCATTTCGGACTCAAGACGGCTTGGATTAATCAAACTTTTCAGACTCATTTTTATCCAACCACCGATCTCAATCAATCAAGTGATTTCTTCCAACTTTGGAAAGATGACACGAATTACGCTGGTGGTGTTTTTAAGCAAAACCAGAAGCTTAAATCATGGGGACTCGGAATCCGTGCTGGTATAGATCCTGTCTGGCATTTTGCTAAGAATTGGGGTGTATATGGCAATCTTGCACTCAGCGCTATGTATCAGTATTACAGCGCATCAGGCACGTTGAATGGTTATAATACTGCATTTGTCAATGCTAGTGATGGGACCACAGCTCCCTATAAGGCTTATCCGATCTCCTCGACTATGGAAGTCATGAATGCCCACAGAAGCAATCATACTGTAACTCCTGTTTTAGAGCTCGGTCTTGGGCTCGAATATATGGCTTGGTTTTATGATGAGAGCTATATGCTGGAATTAAAAGCAGGGTGGGAAGAGCAGGTCTGGTTTAATACCAATAGATTTATGGATGCTATGTCTACTGGGAACTTAACACTGCAGGGCTTTACTTTTAAAGCAGGTTTTCATTTCTAATCACTGGATTCGTTTCACCTTTCAAGCTACCTCCCTATTGATATGGGTTGAATTTTTGTTTTTTAATAAAAATTATTTTGATCTTAAATATATGTCAATGTATTTCCTTAAAATAAGGTTAATTAAAAGCAATGCTGCTTTTTTTAAAGAAGGAGATATCAGATGTTAGATCAAAGATGGTCGTTTGTTTTAGGGCTTGTGTGCTCTTCTATGGTTCTAAGTGGAGTGGCTTACTCAAAAGAGGACAGCCAAAAAATAGAACGGATGCCTGAGGGCGTTACCTCTCAGCCTAGTGGTGTGATTACTCCTCCAGTGGCCCCTTATGTCAGACTGGGTGCTGAATTTGTTCTGAGCGGGGATTTTATCTACTGGCAAGCGCAGCAGGATGGCCTGGATTTTGCTTTCAGCGGAGGATATGGGTATTCAACCCCAAACCCGAGTACAGGGGAGATAGTTACCGTCGTTCCTTCTAGTAGCTCTATAAAACAAGCTCCACGAGCTTGGGAGCCTGGGTTCAAAATGGGTGTTGGAATGGATTTTGCCCATGATGGCTGGGATTTTTTTGCTCAGTGGACGTGGTTGAATCCTATCACAAGCAATAAAAAATCTGTAACACGAGATACATCTGATTCTAGCGCTGTACTCTCTAACATTGCTAATCGTACCGCTGTTGGCGTTACAACAGCCGGAAATAACAACAAAATAACGGGCGCTTGGGGATTGCGTTATAATGTAATTGATTTAGAGCTGGGAAGGAATTTTTTTCTTAGCAGATATCTGACCTATAGACCTCATATCGGATTAAAAAGCGCTTGGATTAAGCAAACATTTGATACTCATTTTCATCTGAAATCAGATACTAGTAGCACAGGTGGATTGCTTGAGCTAGTTCTTAGCGACCAGTTGATATATGGTGGTGGTGTTTTCAAGGAAGATCAGTCGCTTAAATCATGGGGACTTGGTATCCGTACTGGTATAGATCCTGTCTGGCATTTTACTAAAAATTGGGGTCTATATGGAAATCTCGCCCTGAGTGCCATGTATCAGTATTACAGTGCAGAACTGACATTTAATGGTTATGATACTAGCTATGTTGCTAGTGACGGCACAGGTTCCGGTACAGCATTCCCAGTCCCATCTCCAATGGAGGTGGTTGATACTAAAAGAAGCAATCATACTGTAACTCCAGTTTTAGAGCTCGGTCTTGGCCTAGAATATATGGAGTGGTTCTATGATGAGATGTATATGCTTGAATTAAAAGCGGGTTGGGAGGAGCAGGTGTGGTTTAATACCAATAGATTTATCGATGCGATGTCTACTGGGAACTTAACACTCCAAGGCTTTACATTTAAAGCCGCTTTTCATTTCTAATCATTTGATTTCCTTTATCTTTTAAGATGCAGAGGGTTGTAAGAGCCTCTGCATTTTTTTTTAGCCAGCAAATGAAAAGTGCCGTATTGGTTTTCATAAGATTGTGGCATTGGTTAAACACCCAATCTACTTCCTGTATTATAAAGGCAGGTGTTTAATGTGGGATATGTTTAATAGCCTTGATTACAGGTAAGCTTTTCTTCTTTAAAAAATGAGCAAGGGCAGTTGATGCCGCTCTAAGGATTTTCACAGATAAATTGATGCAGCAGGGAATTACTAAATTTTCTCGTGTTTTTATGCCGGATCTTCTCGAGCGAGAGTTTGTCTATATCGATATGGGAGGGGTGAGCTTCTTCTAAAAATAAGATTCCATTTTGATCAGTGAGATCGTTTTGATCAAAAAAATGGATAAATTCGATCGGTTTATGCCCGAGTTGCTCTACATGGGTATAGGGGGGATCGATATATACAATAGAGTACTTCTGTTTTTGCTTTATTACCTTATCAAGGGCCGTCATCGCATCATAGCAGAGGATACTGACCTGATGTTCTACGTTCAGTAAAATAGCGTTGTGTTTAATACAAGAGGCAGCTCTTCGATCCTTATCTATAAAGGTAGCTGTTGCAGCACCACGACTGAGCGCTTCTAGCCCCATTGCTCCACTGCAAGCAAAGATATCGAGGAAATGAGTCCCTTCTATCTGTCCTTGGCAAATATCAAAGACCGCTTTCCTCATCAGACTCATAGTAGGCTTTGTAAGAATGCCCACAGGGGTTTTAATTTCACGGTTTTTAAATTTACCACCTATTAAACGCAGGCTCATTCGACAGCAGCCTTACCATAGGTGTGTTGTAGAAGCTCTTTGGCTTTTTGCAGGTACTTTGATTTAGGGTCTTTTAAGAAAGTTTGATACTGGGTTGCAATCTGAGCTTGAGACCATCGATTAACAAGATGGCTATCTACCTCCGCATCTTGGAACGAAATCGCTTTTTCAATTGTAATCCATTCACTATCATTTTTTGCCTCTAAATACAGAGTAATATCGGATAACCTTTCAATCGTTCCCATAATCACGTAAGGGGCTTGCGCATAAAAAGCTGGGAGCTGCTGTGATTGGGTAAATAGTTTTATGCCGGCTTTACTATTTTTTGCAGCTACTGACACTTTGATGTCTCTAGCAATTGGTGTCTTTAGCTCTTTGACAAGTAAGGAAAATTTTCTAGGAAACGCTGCGTTTGTATCGGAATAAAGGAGCTTACCCCCTGCAATACTACACAGCATATCGAGGTTAACGAGGTTGTTTTTACTGCCAACGGCTGCGGCATATAAAGACATTTTAGTACCATTTTTTTCGATAAATTCTTTGATGCTTTTTTGTTGATTTTGAAAACCCTGGGAGCTTTGGCCGTTGGTTAGCAAAAGAGCTGTATGCATGTGGCCATTCTCATCAATTAGATTCGATACCCTTTGAAGGGCATCAATAATATCTACAGAGGATGTAAAGCTTGCCTGTGAAATATTATCGAGGAAATCTTCCGCTGCTTGCACAGCTCTTGCATTAAAGGTTTTGTTTTGAGAGCTCATGCGAGACAGCTTTTTATCAAGGACAATAATATTAAACCGGTCTCCCTCGTGCATGCTATTTAACGATTTAAGAATAGATCTTTTAAAGAGGCTAAATTTATGTCTGTCAATAGAGGAAGATGGGTCGATTAAAAAGTAAAAGTTTTGTGGGATTTTTTCATAGGCTATATTCTTTTTAGGGGTAAGGACCAAAGAAAATACGTACCGTCCTGCATCTGTAGGATGAGAAATTTTTACATCGATATCGAATGAGTCACTCCAGGACGTGCCACAGAAGGTTTTTTTAAGATTTTCTTCATCTAAAGGGGAATTACTAAATATTGTTTGTGCAATAAAAGGTTCTTTGTGAACGACTGGTCCATCTGTATCGGAATCTGGTGATAATTCTATGGTCCTTTTTGCAGAGGCTAGTCCTTGCGCTCGGATCTGTGCTGGTTCGTGGGGCCCTTTCAATAGAGGCAAGGGGGCAGAGCTATATTGATACCCATCTTCAGATCCTTTAATTTCTAGGGAAGGAGCGTCAAAGGTAAGAATAGGTGAGGAAATTTCTGACTCTGAGGCGTCATTGGTTATCGTATCCGGATATGAGATCGCCGGAAGAATGTTGCTATTTGGCAGGTTGATTTCTTCGATCAGTGGCGTAAGATCTAAACCCATTCCCAGCTCTACTGCAGGCTCCTCGATAATCATTTTCACCTTTAAGATCTCTTGCGCTCTAATGGGTAGTTCTTGTGTATCTAGAACATTTAAAGTGTCATTGAAAGTAAGCTCATGACCTGACAATACAGAGCCGTAAGAAACAGATTCTGTCCCGTTCTCTAACCCGGGACTTGGGCTTGTCTTCATTGATAATCCCATTGCATCAAATGGGGATGAGGAGGAGAGTAAGATTTCTTCAAATACTTCTGCAAGCGCCTGCTCTTTTTGATCGATAGTTAGGTCCGCATCTTCAAAAATTGCAGTGGGTGCAGGCTGATTTTTTTGAAAAATAGAAGTGGCATAAAGAGTAATAGGATTTTGATAAAACACATAAAGAACAATACCATGAACAAGTAATGAGATGGTGATACATTTGCTCATTAGAGAGGCTTTATTTATATATTTTTTTCTTGCTCGTCTCATAGTGTATTTTCCATCGACTCCATATCGGAGCGTACGCGTGTTAAAAGATCAGAGGGTAGCAATTCGTTGGCCATAAGCTCTCTTAAGGCGAGGGTGGCTTGTTTTATTAACCTGTGTGCTTCATGTTTATTTTTCTGTTCTAGTGCTATCTCTGCTTTTTGTTTGCATATAGATGCATCAATAAACTTCATATAGCTGTCATGGATTTTGGCTTTTTCCGGATAAATATAGCTTGTCCTTAGGTATTCTTGTACAGATGGATTCTGATCAGAAGAAAAATTCTCTCTGAGTATTTCTAGCAGATGGAGTGTTTTTTCTCTCTTTTTATCTAGGTGGAGATGACTTGTTTTACAGTGAATATAGGTTAATCCAGCCTCGAGGTGTGTGGGCTCTGAGCATAATTTTTTTTTAATTTCTAAATCTTTTAAGTCATCGAGTAAAGATAAGAGTTCCTCATTATCCTCTTCAATACGATTCTTGGTGAGTTGATCATATCTTAGTTTCGATTTTTCAATCACTGCGATATTACCAATGTAGGAGGTGGATAAGGCTGACGATTCGATTAGATGAGTATATGTGTCGACTGCATCTTCAATTTGTTCGAATCGGACATAAGCACGGGCTAGATCTAAAAGAGAGCGACGCTGATATTTCCATTTGAGGGTAGGATTATTTTTTTGTTGGTATACCAGGACCTCTAGTAGATCGACCTGCTGACTGATTTTACCTTGTAAATTAAGGAGTTCAGCCAGTTTGATCTTTTCTATTTCACATAGAAGATTTTTATCTTCAATTTTCGGGTTTGGTGGATATTTTTGGATTTTGAGTATATGTTCAAAAAGGGTAATCCCTTTTTCTAAGTTCTGGCTAGAAGGGTCTTGTTTAGCCTGCTGAAAAAAATAGTCTGATAACCAGCTTAGGTTCTTATTATTGACCGGGGATCCGTTAAGATAGCCCTGATACAAGTGGTTCGCGGCTTGACAGATCAGATAATCAGTTTCTTTACTGTCTGGATTTTCAGAGAGCCTAAGGTATTTATTGTAAAGGCGCAGGTGGATAGAGCCTCTTTCTTCTAATTCCTGGCCTGTTAACAAGGCTTTTTCTGCAGAAGAAATAAAAAGTAAGTGCTCATTTTCTGATCTTTCATAAAAGTTTGCCATCATCATGTAGGCAACGCCTAAATT
Organism: Chlamydia trachomatis; assembly: GCA_945875745.1. Classification (GTDB taxonomy): domain Bacteria; phylum Chlamydiota; class Chlamydiia; order Chlamydiales; family Rhabdochlamydiaceae; genus VGMB01. The sequence goes on along the minus strand of CAMCLJ010000001.1, from coordinate 87,238 downwards.
GGGCGCATCTGGATTATTATCAATATAATCCCCTAGTTGAACTAGAGCTTCTTCTATTTGATTAATTTGCGCAAGCATTTGACAGTAAACGAAATGATACTTTGTTTTTTCTTCTTTATTTAAAGCTTTTCCCTTTTTTAAAACTTCCTCTAACAAAGAAGAAAGAGCAGTTTTTTTTATGATCGCTGTGTCAGGGCTTGCCACTCTCAGCTCTTCTACTAGCCCATTAATTTGCATTCTAATAGCTGTATACTCGAGCTTTGAAGAAGGAAATTCGTTGAGTAAAATAGAGAGGGTAGCTGCTGATTCACCCCATTGTTTGAGATCATACTGGATCAATCCTAGGTTGAATAAGATCGATTCTCTGTCTTTATGCTTAGGGAAATTAACGATCAGTTTATTTAAAGTTGTAGCCGCATGGGGCGGGTTAGTATGGACGAGCATCTGATATTCTAGTAGGTAAGCATTAGCTAGATCGGGATCTTTTTGATCAACAGCCTCAATTTTTTGGATCATCTCTTGCATAAGAGATACATCGCGGGTAGCTTGAGCGCAGTTAATGAGGCTATTAATTAATATCTTTTGATCGGATAACAGCAAATCTTTTTTTATTAAAGTCAATAGAAGATGTGGTTTTGCTTGAGCAAAATCCCCAAGGTGCAGAAGGCTTTGACCGATCCAATAGTGGGCAAGAGGGGCACTCTCTTCATTGATATGGGGAAGGGCTTGTTCTTGTTTGATAAGGAGTTCTTCGAACCTGTCTGCTTGAAATAAGATCTGTAGCTGTCGAACGGCTGCGTTAGAGGCTTTTTCTCCCCTCAGACGGTATACTTTCCCGAACAGGTCTATGGCGGATACAGGCTTTATTTTTTCTTGAAGGACCGCTAGTTTATATAGAATGTTTTCCGTGTCATGAGGATTTTTTTGGAGCACGAGTTGATAAAAGGAGCATGCGTCCTCGTAATACCCGAGGATTTCAGCAATTTCTGCTGCCGGAGATATCGATTGCTCTGCATACTTCGTCTCTAATAAACCTTTGTAGTGAGATAGAGACTCAGCAAATAAGTGATTTTTGTCTTCTTTATTATCTGTGATAAGCGCTTTACGAAGGAAACTTTCTGCAAGGAAGAATTTAAGGGTTTCCGATTCTTTAATCTGAACAGGATATGCCAGTGTTTTTGTCACCAGTAAGATGAGCTCATCGTTTTGCTTTTGTTCATATAAGCAAATGGCCTTGTTAAATCCGACCCGATCTTGGATATCTTGGTCATTGATTTTTTTATATTGTTCCAGAGCTAGTTCAAATTTTTGTTCTTTCAGCAAAAGGTCCCCTAGCATTGCATAGAGACTGTCTGCGGCTTTGCTGTCAGGGAATTTGTTTAGATATGAGGTGATTTGTGATTTAGCTACTTCTATATCCCCTTCTTTCCAGTATTCTGTAATCCTCTTGAGTAAAACCGCTTGTTGAGCTGAATATTGCTCGCAATATAGGGGCGAGGTAGCCAGAAGAGATGCTGCTATGGTATACAGAAATCTATAAGACATGCCTTTGAAATAACATTCATTCCAATTCATAGGTCACCTTTAAAATTTTTTTTTGATTATACAGCTAAGGTAATATTTTACAAAAAGAACTGCAATTATAAAAATCTTGTATATAACAAGCTACAGGCTTTGAAGCCTACTGGTTTTTTCATCGAATAGGGACCTGAATTTTTTAGAATAGTCGAGAAAACATGTTGTGTCAAACAAGACCGGTGGTAAAATCCGTTATAAATAGATCGAGGAGGAAAAAAATGGGTGTTCAGCTAATGCTTTGTGCCGGAGTCTGTGTTGCGTTATCGAATTTTTTTATGAGGAAAAGTGTCGATGCAGGGGGATCGAGCAAAGCTTTTTTGATGGTTCAACTGTTTTTAACTTTGTTAGTAGCTATCGCTCTTAATCCCATACGCTCCGGAGACTACACTTGGAGTCTTAGTATGGGAGTGTTTGGATTAATAGGTGGTTGTGTTCTTGCTCTTATGATGTTTTTTCTAGGTAAATCTGTTGAATCAGGGCCTGCGTCTTTATCTTTTGCTATGCTCAGTTCAGCGACCGTTATGCCAATTCTTTTTATGGTTCTTTTATTTGGAGCCCAATTTGGATTCTCTTATAACGCTTTTAATGCATTAGGATCCCTTCTGGTTGTTGGAGGTCTTCTTTGGGCCGGATGGGAAACAGCAATCAGTATAGATAAAAAAAAGTGGTTGTTATTTGCGGTATCAGCATTTTTTCTTCATGCGGTATTTTTAGTCTTTATGCAGTGGAGATCTTTATTTATCCATTTTCCTGAAAATGAAGGGCTGCTTCTTGCTTTTGATGAGCAGGCGATCAAGAGTCAATGGTTTATGCCGATGGTTTTTTTAGCCGCATCTACGATTCAAATGCTTGTTTATGTGATTGGAAAAAAAACATGGCCTAGCCGCTCTGAATTGCTATTTGGAACCCTCGGGGGTTTATCCAATGGTGTAGGGACATTTTTTATGATCCGTTCTACTGAGGTGGCTACCCCCTTAGAGCACGCGATAATTTTCCCCTTATTCGCAGTATCTGTGATGATCAGCTGTAATCTATGGGGACAGTTGATTTATAAGGAAAAAGTGAACTGGAAAGCAGCGGGTTTTTGTGTATTAGGAGTTCTGGTCGGCACCTTGGACTGGGATATTTTATTAGGCGGATAAGAAAAGAGCCTTCCTATAGGAAGGCTCTTTGAAAAACGGATTCGATTACCCGATTAATCTTAATGGTTGTGCCCCAGATGGGACTTTAGCATTAATTAATGCTGCAAGGGTAGGGTATGTAGGTACATGCTCAGCACGGGGGCCTCCATTCGCCCACTGTTGAGTTTGAGGCTCAAAATGGAAACATGCCTCTTGGATCTCATTCTGTCCGTTTATCCAGAAAAGAAGGTTTCTTTTCGCTTCAGATCCCTCTCCCCTAGGGGTATGAGCGCATGCGAGGTAAGTGCCTGGCTGAAGTTTTGATTTAGCCTCTTCGATCTGATCATCAGATAGAAAGGGTATTCCAACAGGCCCATTACCGATTAGGTTCCCCATCCCATTGAGTAGATTCTTTGTAATATAAGCTTCATCAATTACTTGATCTCTTCGAATTTCTTGAGTGGAAATTTGCCCTAACTCATTTACTACCATTGCCTGAGTATTACTCAGAAAAAATATTGTTCCAGGAGCTCCGAATGTGCCTTCTACGTGTGCTGAGTGTTTCAATAGCAGCTCGGCATTAATAAATGGGGTGTTTTGCGCAGCTTCTGCATTGAGATTTAATGCGGACAGTGCTTTGACTAGTTCTTGTACTGGAAAAGAAGGCATAGCCGACTTGCTAGACTCTACCAGCCCATCGATAGATTGATGGGATACACATGTTGTTTCAATAGAATAGGTACTTACCATTTTTATTTCCTTTGGTTTGTTTTTTTTAATTCATAACAACAATTTGTTAAGAATTTTTGGCTATTCAATTCATAGAAAAGCATGGTTTATTTGCTTTACATTTTTATCGTTCTATATAGGTGCATTTAAAATCTACGTAACCTGTATTAGGTGAATAGTATACGTTTTTTAAGTGTTGTTTTTTTATATTGCGTTCTTTTTCATAAAATAAGGGTAGGACCGGCTTGTCTCGAATTAGTATTTTTTCTGCCTCAGTTAGGGATCGGATTCTCGTCAGAGGGTCAGTAGCTTTTTGGGCTGTGTCAAGTAGTTCGATATACGATTGCTTAGACCATTTTGCAAAATTAATTTGATGGGTGCTATCTGCGAATGTATTCAGGGTGTATAGGGGGTTGTCAATCAGGGATTGCCAGAATAAAGTGCCTACTTGATAATTGCCCTTCATTAATTTATTCAGACAAGAATGAAATTCATATCCAACAATCTGCGAATGTATTTGAAAGGTTTTTTCCCATTGCTGACTTAAGAAAAAGGATGCCCGCTCCCTTAGATTACTATTGGAATAAATTAATGTAAGGGGAGGAAATGTTTTACGAGTAAGCCCCAGCTCTATTAATGCTTCTTCAAATAAAGCAATAGCCTGATCTGCATGACTTGATAGTTCTTTAGGATCATGATTCATTGTATGGGATAATGGAAGTGGGCTTGATGCTGGCAGAGCATCATAGCCAAGAGTGTCTAGAAGTTCTTTTTTATCTATTGCAAGTGAAAAAGCTTGCCTAAGCTTTACGTTATTGAATGGAAAAGAGGCAGTATTAAATATACACCAGAAAACACCGTTTGGGTTAGATGAACCAGCATCCTCTTTATTTTTTGCAAAAAATGGTTCCCATGCACGTAGAGGCTTACCGAGCCAGTCTGTTTCATCATTTTTGAACATTTCATTGGCAATAAAACTATTGTCTTTGGATATGAAAATGTTTTCTATTTTGACCTCTTCTTTATCCCAGTAACGGGAGTTCTTCAAGAAAGAAGCTCGAACCCCTGGTATGACCTTATGAATCATAAAGGGGCCATTGCAAACAAATTTACCTTCTTCTCCAGCACCCCAGTTCGGGTGTTGACGGTCAACTGCATGGTTTACTGGAGAATAGAGTGTGTGGGCAGTTAACTCGAGAAATTCAGGTGTCGGATTTTCTAGTTCAATCACTAGTTTTGATTTATCGATCGCAGAAATTCCCACTGCATCTATTGAGCATCTGCCTTCGTTCGCTAGTTTTGCATTTTTAATAGGGTAGAAGAAATACATAATAGCGGTTGAAAAAAGTGGGGAAATAATTTTTTTCCACGAATATTCAAAATCAGCGGCGGTTACTAAGTCTCCATTAGACCAGAAAGATTTTTTGAGAAAGAAGGTATAGGTTTTTAAGTCCTCAGAAATTTCCACTGTTTCAGCAAGAGCAAGTTCTGGTTTGCCATCTTTATTAATCCTCGTTAGCCCTTCAAACAGCATTTTGAAGAGAGTGCAGCTGGTTTGATCTCCAGTAAGTCTTGGGTCAAACGTTCTGGGAAGATCGGTAAAGCTGAGTCGAAGAGTTTGATCATTTTTTAATTTAAATTTCCACTTTTGTAGCGCATTATGAATTGCTTCAATAAAGAGGGTTTGTTTTTTACTGTCATTGGATTGTAAAATAAAGCCCGAGTATAGAGATCCTTGAAACTTTACATGGGTTTGAATTAATGACTTATGGGAAAATTCTCTATTAGAAAACATAGAAAATAGTTCATCTCTAAATGAGGTCTCCTGGGTTCTGATTAAAGTGAATAGCTGCTCATTTTTTTCTTCAATTTTTAGGAAGTAGTGGTCTTTTTTCGATAGATCTGTTTTTGTAGCTTCTAAGAATAGGTTAAATAAACTCGTTAGAGAGGTTAATGGCAGCGTCGCCTGAGTTTCTATAGGATTTAAAGCAAAAAAGAAGTTTTCTAAAAGCTCGTGATTCTTTTCTGATAGGGTTGGGAAAGAGTCCTTAAAGAGGCAGAATAGCTCACCCTGCTTTAAGATCATCCCCCCATTATAATCTCGAAAGTTACCGATTGTATCATTTAAAAGAGCTACGATACGCTGTCTTGCAAGGTAGAAATTGACTGAAAAATCAGCGCGAAGTAGATAAGATTCTTTTGGTAAAGCTAGATGAAAAACATTGGCCTCTTTTGGGTGATTTTTCTTTAAAAAGCCTACTTGTTGTACTCTATCTGGGATGAATCGTAGTAGTGGTATATATTGTTGAAATTTTTGCTGGATGCTTAGTTGAGATGGTTTATGCACCCTGAGTAAAATCACTGTAAAAAAGATTTCTGAAGATGTTTGTCGATCTAAAGAGATCATTACCTGGGGTAAATCGGATAGATGTTTCAGCTCTTGGCTCAAAATGAGAATGTTTCTCATCGTCTCTTCTTCATTACGAATCATAAAGATAGAGGGAACAAGTGTTTCAATTCTGCGCTTTAGCTCTTCATTAAGTTCTTTTTTTAGGATGTTTAATTCGTGTTTCTGAAAATTCGAGCCGTCTGTTTTTTCCAGCTCTACATAAAGGCAGCGAACAGGATCATTCATTCCCTGGAATGCATAAAAAGATCCTTTGACAATTTGAATTGTTGGAACAAGTGATTTTGCAGCTTGCTCTATATGATTTTCTTCTAAGAAGTCATGCTTATCTAATATGGATACATTGATAATAAGACCTAGTACTGGCTTAGAACCGAATGGAAAGTTAAGCTCAATTTTTACGTACCTGACCTGTAAATGCCTGGTGTCTGGAAATAGATTAATTGATCTTTGAAGATACGCACGCATTACATAGTGGGATGCTACAATTTTAGAGATGAGTCTAGGGGGGCGTGGTTCGCAAAAAGAAGCAGGAGCTAGAGCCAGGAATCGACTCATTTCTTTTAGCAAACCCTCATCAAAATAGGTCCCGTATTTTTGTAATAAATATAGCAGCTCTTTTTGAACAATTTCCATTTTACCCCCTATAGATACCGGGAGTGCATTTAGAATATGCTTAGCGACCGTTTTTTCTCTTAGACAGGCGATAATAGTTTGTATAAGTCCTGGAAGATTTTGCTCAAGTGCTCCTATATTTTTTGCTTCCGTAAGCAATATTTTGATCTCTAACAGAAAAAAAGACCTACCTTGGAACAGATCCCAATGGAAGGAAAGAGTATGTTTTGAAAGAATTGTCAAAGGCTTGCCGGAGAGGAGCCATTTTTTAAAGAGTTTTAAGAAAGTAAATTCGACTTCATCTTCTGTCTTAGTTTCTGTAAGCAGATGTATTGTCAAACAATCAGATTGTACCGGGCTTAAGTGCCATTGCACTGAAGGGAAGTATTGGGATAGGTTTTCTATTAAATATCCAGTATTTCCCTTATAGAAGTCTTTAGGTATTGCATCCCTTAAAGCCCGTTCCATATAGAACACATGATCTTCTAACGCAGAAGAGTTGATGTTAGAAGAAGTTTTTGGTTTAATTTTAAAAGGAAAAGAAATAGGCTCTTCTCTGAAATTTTCACAATTTTCATCTGATGAGATAAGTGACTGTTGTAAAAGTTTCGACATACTCTCGTCTTGTGCCTTTAAAAAATTTATCTGCTTTAAAGGAACTTTACTCAACGTTAACAATTTTTTCAAACAATCCTCATGGTCAATACAGTTCTATTTTTAGATCTGACTGTTAGCTCGCTTACTCTTAGGTGTTTATGTTAAAAAAATATTTTTAATATCTTATTGAGGTTTGTTCGGATGATCCAACAGAGTAGCCTCACCTGCAGATCCACATAGATTATGAATAGATTTTTGGGATGAAGGATTGTTTAACTAGATGACAACGATTCAATACTGAGTTCATGGAATTGAAACGAGTTATAGTGAGAGATAAGATCTTCGGCAAGTGATTGATTTTGCGAGATCAGCTGCTGGTAGATTTTTAGCCCTTTGCTGTTATAGCCTTGGTTAAAATAGAGTATGCCAAGACGATGTAAGAGTCGATCATCTGATTCTTGAATTTTTAATAAGGTTTCATATTCTTTGATCTCAAGCTGCTCTAAGTTCTTTTGTCGGTAAATTTCAGCTAATTGGTAGTGTACCCAAGGATTATTGGGAGCATATTCATTTATAATATTTAATTCTTCAATTGCCCGATCGCTAGCGGAATGAAATTTATCTCGAATGATTTTGGATGAATATTCTGGAGAAATCCAAGGAAGAGACCCGGCAGGACTGAGTTTATTTGGATGAAGATAGATGTTTGCCAGGGAAAGATAGGCAGTTGCTAAATTTGCATGAGCATCTACATCAGTGGGCATAAGTTTAACCACAGAAACCGTTTCATTGATGCTAGAGAGCAGGAGAAGTTCTTTAATTTTATGCACATCTTTCCAGTGCATAAATACACTAAATTTTTTCATTAAAGGGGCTAATGTTTTAAAAAATGTAGGGATTGGGTAGTAATTGCCCTCAATTTCATAAAGGTGCGAGGATAGAGTTGTAAATGCCCTTGCTTGGGCAAGGTATAACTCCAATGGGGCATTTGCGCTAGATAGTCTATGATTGCACTCATTTTGGAATTCTTGCATTAATTCTAAAAATTGCTGGGGTTTTCTAGCTTGGAAGTAAAAATGAAGAACAAGATATGAGAAGGTTGTTAAAAATAATGAGGCGAGCGCAATTGCAGACCAGGTGGTTTTAGAAAAAAAGGAAAAAAATAAAAGTAAGCTTAGGATTTGGGTAAAACCTATTATAAAAAAAATGATGTGAAAGACTGCGTACTTGAGGGTTAAAGAAGAGAATTTTTGAATAAAGGTTTCTATAGAAAGTTCAATTTTATTGTAGCTGTTCAAGTGTGCTGTATTAGAAGAATTGTTTATGCTAATGTGTTCCGCAATCATGATACCTCTCTAGGGCTTATCTATTGATTTAACTCAAATTTCGTATTTGTCTCAATCGATTTATCTCATTTTGCCAGTTCATTAAAGCAAGATGTGGTAAGTTGTGGATTCGGAAAGGACCGTCGTAAGGGGCCGTATTGTGGCTACATTTAACCTGTTAGACAGGTGGGAACGCTTCCTGAAAGAAGCAAGGCTCATCTCTCGATGTGCTTCATGCCATAAGTTTCAGCGTTGTGATCCCTAAAAAAAATTATAGTTAAAGAGCATTGACTTAACAATTCGGAGTCCCAAACGACAGTTGAGTTCAGTATAAAACATCCAGATTTAGCTTGCCAGTAGCAAAAATATCGAAGGGATATTTAGGCCATCTTAATGGTTATTGGTTTTCGTCCGGTAGGCTAATAAGGTCTTTCCAGGCTTGCCTTGTCACTTGCCGCCCCACAACTGCAATTGATTCTGTAAGAGGGATATGCTTAGGGCATACTTCTACACAGTTTTGCGCGTTACCACATGCGCTAATGCCTCCTTCTTCCATAAGAGGACGAAGTCGTTCATGAGCTGTTAATTTGCCGGTAGGGTGGGCATTAAACAGACGCGCTTGTGATATGATAGCTGGCCCCACAAATTCGGAATTGCTGTTGACTTGAGGGCACGCTTCTGTACAGCAACCGCATGTCATGCAAGTAGATAGGGTATACATCGCCTCTTGGACTTGTGGGCTTATTTTTTGGCCAAATCCTCGGTCTAAGGAATCATCGACTTCTACCCAAGCATGGATTTTTTTTAAATTTTCAAACATTGAATTTCGATTAACTACAAGATCTCTAACCAAAGGAAATTTTGTCATAGGAGCCAGTGTCACAACATTTGTCCCACTGGCTTCGATTAATTTGTGAATTAAGGCTGTGCATCCCTGTCTTGGACGCCCATTAATGAGCATCGAGCACGATCCACATACTTCTTCTAAACAACCCTGTTCCCAGGCAACAGGAGTGACTTTTTGATTTTTGCTATTGACCGGGCTTCTTTGCACTTCCATCAGAGCCGAGGTAATATTAAGAAAGGGGCGTAGTTCTAAAGAAAACTCTTCCCAGTATTGCTCTCCTTGGGTGCCTCTTAATATTTTCAGTATGCATGTCTTAGTCATTTGGACCGCCGTTTTTTCTTTCTATACAGGGAGTACAATATTTTGAGGAATGTTTTCTAGTGTTGGTCGGACTTTTTTTGCTTTGCTGTAATCCCTTGGAATCGGTGCCAGGTGCCTTGTATCTACAGGTACGTAACTAATTACTGGCTCATCTAGATTCGGATCATACTGAGCAATTGTTGTTTTTAGAAAATGAGTATCATCTCTTTCTGGAAACGAGGGTTTATAATGTGCACCTCGGAATTCATCCCTGAGTAACGCCCCTTTAGTAATAACAAGAGCAATTTCTATCATTGCAGAGAACTCGTTAGCAAATTGATAGGTTTGGTTGATTGTACCACCTCTATCATCAAGTGTAATATGGTTAAGCTGTTCTCGAATTTTCTTGATCCCGTCAATTGTCCTTTTTAAACTTGGATTATCCCTTTTTACAGTGACGTGATTGACCATCATTTCGGAGAGCTTTGTATGTAAATCATGTACATTTTCTTTTCCTGATCGATGTAGCAGGTCGTATTTAAATGCCTCTTCTTGTTGAAGAGCACTAGAAAATACTCGTGAAGGTAGGTTGCCATAACTTGCCGTTAACGAGCTCAAATATCTAGGTATCTCACCCCCTACCACTAGCCCTCCATAGATACAGGAGAGGAGTGAGTTTGCTCCTAGTCGATTGGCTCCATGGTATTGGAAGTCTGATTCTCCAACGTTAAAACATCCTGGGATGTTCGTCATTTGACGATAGCGTGTCCATCGATCTGGATCATCTGCTGCCGGCCAGTCAACCCATGCACCACCCATCGAATAATGGACAGCGGGGAAAATTTTCATTGGGACTTTATGAGGATCTTCTCCTGTAAATTTCCTGTAGATGTCCAGAACAGATTCGATTTTATGTTGAGATTTACTGTCCAGATGAGAGACATCCAAATACACTTGGCTTTTGCCATCAATTCCAAGACCTAATTCACAGATTCTCAGAACTTCTCTGGCTGCAATATCTCTGGGGACAAGATTGCCAAAAGCAGGGTATAGTTCTTCAAGAAAATACCAAGGCTTACCCTTTTGGCCGCAAGGTACTTCTTGACCATTAGGAGCTAAGATTTTTTTATTTTCATCGCCATATACCCACATTCTACCACCTTCACCACGAGATGACTCTGAGATAAGGCGTAGTTTATCTTCCCCTGGGATCGCAGTTGGGTGAATTTGAATGAACTCCCCATTGGCATATTTCATCCCTTGTTTAAATAATCTTCCGTTTGCAGCCCCTGTACAAAAGGTCGAGTTCGTTGATTGTTTAAAAATAAGACCTGGGCCACCTGTTCCAAAGACCACGGCATCTGCTTTCAGGAGACTTAACTGCATATTAAACAGGTCCATAACTACAATTCCACGAGCCGCTCCGTCTTCATCAATGATAAGACGCATGAATTCATGGTGTTCAAATTTTTCCACCTTACCTTCTGTTTCATACCGGCGCACTTGTTCATCAAGGGCATATAAGAGCTGCTGTCCTGTAGATGCTCCACAAAATGCTGTTCTATAATAAAGAGTTCCGCCAAAACGTCGAAAATCCAGGTTCCCTTCAGGAGTTCGATTAAAAGGGCAACCCAGCCTCTCCATCATCCGAATAATTCCCGGAGCAGATAAACACATTTCTAAAATAGGGGGCTGATCTCCTAAAAAATCTCCTCCTTTTATTGTGTCATACGCGTGAATCAGAGGAGAGTCGTCTTCATTTTTTAAGTTCATTGCCGCATTGATTCCTCCCTGGGCACAAACTGAATGAGACCGTTTGGTTTTTGTGACAGATACCACTTTCACATGACATCCATTTTCTGCAAGTCTCATAGCGGCAGCAAGACCTGCCAGTCCCCCCCCTACAACGATGACTTCTTTTGATTTTTTATTAAACGACATAGATCGCCTCGATTGATTAGAAGTAGGATGTTAATAGCGCAAGTTCAGCCAATAGGTGCCCCAGACGGCAGCAAGTCCTAAAAAGGCAATCGTTATCATGATAGCTGTGCATAAATGGACCATCGATTTTTGCGCAGCCCTTTGAAAGATCAGCCCCCAGGAGATCATAAATGTCCATAGTCCATTAAACGCGTGAAAACATGCTGCAAGGACAAAGATTGTGTATAAGCCAACATAAACAGGACTTTTAAATGTATCTCGTACTGACATCATGCTTGCTGTGCCAAAGCTATTTGTGACAGCAATTACTTCATTTTTGGTAATAGGCCTGCTTGTTAATGCTCTAAGCCACTCTTTGTCTTGCTCTTGTTTTTGCCTTGTAACTAGGTCCTGTTGTTCCAAAGCATTAAACACATCACTGCTGCTGTTCTCATGCATGTTAACATTGGGGAATTTTGCAAATTCAGCTTTAGCAGATTCTATTTTTGCATCATCATACAGATCAACTCCTAGCCGCGCAGCGACTGTATAAAGCCCTTTATCCATAGAGATCTTTACAAAATAGAAAGATTCATTTCCTTGAGTAACAGATTTGGGATACTCGATAAAACGGAATTTAGCCACATGGCAGATAATTCCGATGAGTAGGATCCAAGAGGTAATTCTTTGCCAGCTATAAGCTTTATTTCTCCCATATTCTTTCAAAGAAGGAGTACTGCCGTCGGAAGATTTCGCATTATTTTTTGCCGTGAACAGATATTTTATCCCGAGAATTCCGTGTATTGCAATCGGTGTGCCTATTAGGAATAATTCAATAACTGCTAGGTAAGGTAGATCATGAATCCAATTGACCATTCTAACAAACCCTCCTCCATTTTCTCCTAGAAGTAGGGCTGCTTGTGAATTCGTTAGTAAATGTTCCAAAAGAAAAAGCACAAGCCATAATCCCATCAGAGAATGTAGCCGTCTCCATACAAAAGCTCTTGGAATAGTGTAGGTTGCCATGTATTTGCCTTCATTTAGTAATTTCTTTTTTAAATTGGCATTAAACTACTGAAGGCACTTTTCAAAAAGAAAAAAATTTTACGGCATTCAAAGAGGTCTGTTTTCCGATTTCTTCGATAGGCACTTTTTTTAATCCAGCCAGAACCTCGGCTGTTTCTGTAATAAAGGAGGGCTCATTGACAGAGCCTCTTTTACTTTGAGGAGCTAGATAGGGGGTATCGGTTTCTATAAAAATCCTATCTAGAGGTACATAAGTTACGATTTCTCTTAATGCATCTGATTTTTTAAATGTAATAATCCCACTGAACGAGATAGACCAACCCCGGTCCAACACTCCTTTTGCCTCTGCTAAAGATCCTGTAAAGCAATGTAAAAGCGCTTTACAAGATTTATATTGCTCATCTGCCATCGCAAATAGGTCCTCAAAGGCGCTTCTGCAATGAAAAATAATTGGGAGATTGCAAGATTGAGCCAGCTCAAAATAGGCGCTGAGTGTTTTCTGTTGCATGGCCCTGTTAGAATGCTCATAGTAGTAGTCTAATCCAGTTTCTCCCAAAGCAACTAGATCTTTTTTGTATGCTGCCTCAGCTACTTTAGGTAGAAAAACTACCCCTTCTTTTTCTGCATCATGTGGAGTCGTAGCTGCTGTATTATAAATCCAAGGATATTTCTTTTTTAACTCAATACCTCTATTAAGAGTTGATTCATCAGTACAAATATTAATGATAGAATCGATCCCATTTTCTTTGGCGCGGATTAAAATAGAATCGATCTGTGGAAATACCTCATCAGAGGTTAGGTGTGCATGTGAATCTATGAACATAATCAGCCCCATAAAAAAAATAATCATACCAATTGGATCTTTTAAAAGACATCGCTGTCGTGCTTTGGAATTACAAGAAATGTTTTGACAAATTGTGTTCTTCGCCTGCACAAATAAATCTGAAATCCTAAGGATTATATTATGCCGATGATGATTTTATCGATCTATGTGCTGGCACTCTTTTTCATCGCAATACGGAAAAGAAAAATAGCCACATGGCTTATTTGTTTCAGTACGCTCTGGAATGCTCTTTTGTGTTTTTCTTATTTGTGGGGTAAAATATGAATCCTCTTCTTAGGATTTTACATATGAGTCTAATCACCTTCGTAATTTTGACATTAATTGCCTTACTGTACTTACAATCGAAAAATCCTTCGATTAAATCTTATGAGATTTCGTTTCAGACCAATTGTTTGATTGGGGTTGGAATGGGGTTTCTTTTGAATTTGCGATTCGGCACACGAGGTCTATACTATGCAATCTCTCTTTTAAGCGCTATTACAGGAGGGATTGTAGCCTTGCAGAAAATCTCTTTGCATATATGCCCTGATACCCCACCATTTGGAGATCCTATTTTTGGGATCAGTGTGAGCTCTTGGAGCTTACTGCTATTTGTTTTTTTTATTTTTGCAATTAGTTGCTTGTTAATCGTTCCACAGCATCGGGGATCGAGATAGCGTTTGAAAAAATTAGATCTTGGGGATCTGAATTTTTCTGTGTTTTTTAAATAAAAGATTTGCCATAACTCATCATCAGTTAATCGATTGTGGGTTTTTTGCATTAAATTCACCCTCCTCGTTTTTCTAATTAGAAAGTAGATTGTTCGAAAAATTATTCCCCATGTTTTGTGTTTTATTTTTATACCCCCTAATTATTTAATGCATCTAAATCTTAATTTTAGGAATGTTTATGAATATTATTTCTTTTTTTGTAATCCTTTTCTACTTAGTTACGGCTCCTCTATTAGAAGCTAGTAACTTTTCGCAAAAAGATAGCACGGATCCCCTAATATTAAAGAACGATTTTTCTATCGGAGCCCACCCCTACTATGAAAAAAAAGGGAAGAAATCACCACCTTCTCGAAAGCTCAATAGGACAATTTTACCCGAAACCAGTGAGACATTAGCGATTGTAGATCTATTAAAAACATATCAGCCATTTTTAAAAAATAAGCCAATATCTTTAGTTCGATTAGGAAGAAATTATGATGGTGGGTATGCTATTCCTCATCTAGCTATGGAGAGAGCTGACGTTTTGCTAGGCTATGGGATTTCTAATGATATTAGTTTTGAAGACTCCGCAGCCGAAATATACGGCGTCCAATCCTTTGGTTTTGATGGAACATGTGCACAAATAAATCCTCAGTCAGATCGATGTGTTTTTATTCCTTACAATATAGAATCTAAAGTTTCTTCTGCATACTCCCAGTTCCCTTCCCTAACTTTTGAAGAACAACTAAAGATGTTCAATTTGCAAAATAAAAAGATGTTCATAAAAATGGACATTGAAGGTGGTGAATATAATTCTTTACATGAAATTTTAGACCATCAGAAAAATATAACAGGGATAGTTCTAGAAATTCATTTTTGTGCAGATGATGAACTCTCCAAGGCACTGAGATTAATGCAAGCAATCAACAAAAATTTTCTTTTAGTTCATGTTCATGGAAATAATTACTGCACAGACTTTTTTAAGACATCTATGTCACAAGGACTTATCACGAGAGTTTTGGAGCTTACATATATCAATAGGAATTTAGTTGATTATTGCCAGCTTTCCCCAAGTCAAAGGCACCCCCTGCCTATCGATCAACGTAACAACCCTCATATTCGTGATGTGGTATTTTCGATTAATCATTGAACTGTATATAAAAACCAAAAAAGGGTTAAGTTCATAGGTCATAGATGCTTTTTAGATCTATAATCTATGCCTTTTTTATTAGATTTTTTTATTGTATATGATTAATATATATTCAGATTTTTCATTCTGAGGAAACTGCTTTTTTAAATTGTTATATCAGCCTGGTTGGCAAAAAAATATTGATGCGCTAAACTGTTCTTTATAGCCTGCTTAAGCAGGCAGACTCTATTCCATGGCTCTTAGATTCTTAATCTACTGAAATATTGGATTGGTCGAAGACAACTCTCAGCACAAAGGTCTTGATTGGAATTAAAAATGGATTCTGTTTTTCTAGGCTTTTTCTATAAACGATTTATGTTTTCTTTAGTAATTATTGCCGTGGCTCTACCGATTCACTATACTGAATCCAAAGCGCCTGTGTCCCATATCGTAGAACATGAGCCTTCATCTCTAAGAGATGAGGTGATCGCTATTTCAGAGCTAATTACGGCTCAAAGAAAGCGTTTAGATAGACAGATAGAATTGAAAAATCAGATGCTACAATTTCGTATGCAGAAAGAAGAGTTTCTTAAGGGAAGTGTTGGTCAAAAACACGCTCTTAATATGGTAATCAATGCGAAAGAAATTTTAATGGGTATCAATCAGCAGCATCTTGCGTATCTTTTTTCTCCTGAATATATAGAAGAACTGCAATTTTTTTCTTCGGTGATCGAAAAAAACAGGCCAATGAGGCCTTAAAAGGACTAGTGGTATGAGTGAAATTATTTACATCGATCGGGAATCTGGAAAGCAAGAAGTTGAAAAAGTCTACGGACAGGGGCTTATTAAGGCGATGTACGGCTCGGGGTTTCTATCTTCTATAGCATCGTTTTTTTTGCGTCAAATTGCTTGCAAATCACCCATCTTATCCCATCTATACGGGTTTTTACAAAAATCCTCTTGGAGCAAAAGAAAAATACGCCCATTTATTGAAGAGTTTCAGATGGACCCCTCAGAGTTTCTTTCCCCTTTAGACTCGTTTACATCGTTTAATGATTTTTTTATTAGAAAGTTAAAGCCAGAGGCTAGACCAATTGCCACCGGTGAAGGTGTTGCTATTCTCCCAGCTGATGCTAGGTATTTGATCTATCCAAATATTGAAGAATCTGATGGTTTTTTAGTCAAAGGTCAAAAGTTTTCTTTATTAGAGCTTTTACAAGATTCAGCACTGGCAAAGCGTTATGCAAATGGATCAATGGTGATTGCTAGACTGTGTCCTACAGATTACCATCGGTTTCATTTTCCATCCGATTGTATAACAGGTAAGTCCAAGTTATTAAATGGTGTCTTATTTTCTGTGAATCCTTTGGCTCTTAAAAAAAACATCGATATTTTTTCTGAAAATAAAAGGGTTGTAACAGAATTAAAGACGAAAGAGTTCGGTCGTATTCTTTATATTGAGGTGGGCGCTACCTGTGTAGGGGGTATTGTTCAAACTCATCAAGCGGATCACCCTTGTAAAAAAGGGGATGAGAAGGGGTATTTTTCTTTTGGAGGCTCTTCTCTTATCCTTTTGTTTGAAAAAGATACTATTAGGTTTTCTCAGGATCTTATTAATACATCTAAAGATAGGATAGAAGTTAAGGGACTGATGGGGCAGCCTATGGGCCAGAGTGTCCACTTAGCAGAGTTCTGCAAATAGGGCAGTTTTCAATTACATGCTTGCGGGCAGGACAGAATTGCCTTGCAAAATAGATGATTTGTAAATGTAGTTTAATCCATGTTTCTTTTGGAAAAATGGTCTTAAGATCTTTTTCTGTTTCTTTAACCGATCGCCCCTTGCTTAGCCCCCACCTTTTGGCGCATCTATGAATGTGGGTGTCTACTGGAAATGCAGGTTGATCGAACCCTTGGATCATCACAACAGATGCGGTTTTATGGCCTACACCGGGCAGGGATTCTAATTCCGATATGTCACACGGGACTATCCCGTTAAATTTCTCTAACAAAATGTTAGATAGGTTCCATATAGCTTTTGCTTTTGTAGGACCGAGGCCACACGGACGGATGATCTCTTCAATTTGTTGAATTTCCAGACGTATCATTTCCTCGGGGGTAGAAGCTTTTTTAAATAGAATTGGTGTTACTGTATTTACCCTTGCGTCAGTGCTTTGAGCAGAAAGTAATACCGCAATCAAAAGGGTATATGTATCTGTATGAGTCAGCGGAATAATGGGATCTGGAAATAACTTATTTAATATGTTAAGAATGAATATCCCTTTTTCTTTTTTATTCATTATTTGCCTACGCAAAATTTCGAGAAAATAGCGCCTAGGATGTCTTCATTGATGTCTCTACCAATTATTGTGCCGAGTTCGGTTAAGATTCTTCGCATATCCGAGGCGATAAATTCTGGTGATAGATCGCTTTCTAAGCCATCGATCACCGAAAGTATTGCCTGAATTGCATTATCAAGAGCTTGTTTATGCCGGACGTTGGTTAAAATAATTTCTTCTTGAGAGGGAGGGCCTTTTTTCCATATGATTTTATGAATTGCATTTTTCAGTTCGTGAATACCTGTATTTGTTTTTGCTGATATTTCTATAGAGGGGCATGGGGTGGGTCTGGGGTTTTGGTGGGGCAGATCAGCTTTATTCCATACGACCAGTGTTTTAGACTCTGGAGCTGCTGCTAATAGATCTTCCTCTGCTTCCGTTAACTTTTGAGTGATATCAAAAACTAATAAAATTAGGTCGGCACTTGCCATCGCTTTTTTAGAACGGCGAATTCCTTCTTTTTCAATAGCCTCTTCTGTGTTTCTAATCCCTGCGGTATCTTTAATCCTAAAGTGCAGGCCCCCTAGAAGCAAATCGTCTTCTAGAATATCCCTGGTTGTTCCTGGGATATCGGTTACGATTGCTCGCTCCTTGCCCAGTAAGGTATTCATCAGGGATGATTTTCCCGCATTAGGAGGACCTATTAGGCAAAGAGAGAGTCCTTGCTTCATCACTTGCCCTTCCTCAAAAGTATTGGAAAGTGATTGCATATCCCGGAGAGTGGAGGTAAGGGATGAAAGAAGTTCTTCTTTGCTTGCAAATTCAAGCCCTTCTTCTGGAAAATCTACCCATGCTTCTAATATTGCTGCAATATCAAAGAGCTCGTTTTGGAAAGAGGCGATTTTTTTTGATAAAGACCCCTGGAGCTGCTCTTCTGCCTGCCTTAAAGCGATTTCGTTTTTTGCGCCGATCAATTCTTGCAAGGCTTCTGCTTGGACTAAGTCCATTTTCCCGTTCATGAAGGCTTTGAATGAAAATTCACCAGGCTGTGCAGCTCTGGCCCCTGCCGACAGAACAGCGTCTAGCACCTTTCGACTGACAATGCTTCCACCGTGGCAATGGATTTCTACGGTGTCTTCTCCACAAAAAGAGCGCGTCCCAAGCATTACTAGAACTAAAGCTTCGTCAATCAGTCTGTGATCTAGATCCGTAATTTTCCCTAAATGGGCGGTGTGAGTTTGATAGGTGTGGATAGGACCTGAAAAGATTTTTTCTACTACAGACAGAGCCATAGCTCCTGTAACTCTGATAACGGCGATCCCCCCTTCTCCTAAGGGTGTCGCGATAGCTGCGATTGTTTCTTTAGGGATGTAGGGGCGATGAACAAAATGCATGGTGCTCGCGTGTGTTGTTTTAGTTTACTAATTGAGTGGTTTCTTGTTTTTTTTCTGTCAGGTGGAAAAAACGATCCACAAATTGCGCAAACGCTCCATTGCCGAGGATGTTTACCATGGTAATAACTGGATCAAACAAAATATATAGTGCTGTGATTAAAGACATCATAGGGGAGGTAAATCCCAGGTGTCCTTCTAAAATAGGTAGCATTACTATAATCCCTCCTCCCGGAATCGCCGCTACAGAAAATTTGGCTAGAACAAAGAAAAGAGCAAACAAGCTGTATTGAATGAAGCTTGGTTCAGCCATGCTAAAGTTTTTAAGGACTGCAAAGGCAAAAATAGGTATGGCTAAACAGTCACCAATCAAATGGATATTGACCGTTGCCGGAATGCATGATTTGGCAACATCTGGATTTTTCCCATTTTTTCCAGCGCCAATGAGTGTCAGAGGCATTGCAGCAGCACTGGACATAGCGCCAAAACCTACCAGAGCTGCAGGGAGCATATTGTTTATGCTCTCAATCGATTTTTTTAGATTAAATTTATTAATAATCAAATACAAAAGGGTCACGTATCCGACTTGAACCGTGGCTATTACGATAAAAATAAAAGCATATTCTTTGAGTAAAGACGATAAAATTTTATCGTGAGCAAGTTTGATAATAAACCCTAGAATAAAGAAGGGAATAATCCATATAAAAAATGTAAGAAGACGGGAAATCATTGAGTCGGCAATTTTGTGGAGTTTACTGATGAAGGGGTGTTTGACCATTCCTGCTATAATTCCAGTTATAAGTCCCATCAGCAAAGACATGCTATTTGATAAAAAAGTCGGGAGCTGAAGATGCCAAAGAGATGTCAGTTCGTTTGCGTGATCCGGCATTTGCAAGGAAATATTGCATTTATGTAGGGCTTTACCGATTCCGTAGCTAGAAAAAGTCGAAATGCAATTCGATAGAATCACAAATCCTAAAATAATAAAAATAAGCTTTGTAGCCCCTTTAGCTAGAGTGGAGGCTGTTTTAAATAGTAGTAAAAAAATTAATCCAGGCAGTAAAAAAATTAAGATCGACTTAATAGATAGGCTGATCCCATAAACGAAACCTTTTATATTCAGAGGGATGTGAGATTCTAATAACCCAGCGATTGACATGACAATTATTAAAATAAAAGGCATTTTTTTGATCATAAACTCCCTAGAATATTAAAATATCGCAATATTAACGTTATAGGTAGTTTGTATCAAATGGTTTTAATATCCAAGGCCGGATGTATTAATAGAAAATGTATTAAATGAGGTTGAAAAACAAACATAAGAAGACTGGTCAAAGCTATAGATTACCAGAAACATAGGGACCCCCTTGATTTGTTATCTAAGATTGGATCCTAGCAAACAGGGTCTAATTCGGTCAATCCCGTTAGAGATCTCTGGGCTGCTCCCTTGAAAAACTGTAGTTACAAAAAATATAGATACTTTTTAAACCCTGCGGTTTTTTAGATAAACAAAACCTAAAGACTATTGCCCTGATTTGAAAAGATTTATAAATTGCACCACCCCTTTAAAGCAAAGCATCCCGTTCGAGGAGCGTTGTTGCTTCTCAAGAGAATGAATACCCATAATTTCCCTTCATCTTTGCGAAAAAATAGTTCAAGAAAACCGCCGCAAATAAAAAAGCTGATTCTATTGGCCTGTATGCATAGGGATCAGCTTATAAAAGAAAAAACGTTGGATTATTTTCTGATTTAGGATTCGCTGCCCGATATGCTTCAGCAAATTTTTTAGACAATTTTTTTATGGCATCAGTTGCATCGTTGAGAAGCCGTGCCTCATCAGAAGAAAAATCAATAACTTCATCGACAATCCAGAGAGTCATAGGCGCTTTTTCTTCTTTTTTATCTTCAGAAAAACCTTTGATAGCCTCAAGAATAAGGTGGACTTCAACTTTCAATTGTTTGTCCATATCAAGAGTTTTCGGAACTTCTACTATCGAATTTTCTATCGATAGCTTTAAAAAAACAGGCTGAACCATAGCAGCATAGAAGTTGTCATTGAAGGCTTTTTGTGAAGTCATGTTCACTGTCACGCCCATTTTTTTCAACTCTTCTGTTAAAGCAGAGGTGGAAGATAGGTATAGTGGGTAAGGAGAAATCTGATTATATACTGTAAAAGATTTCAACCCTTTTAAAGAAGCAAATGATTGCAAAGTATCGGCATGGGCTAGAATGCCAAAAGATAAAAATACAAATGAAAGCAAAATTTTCATAAACACCTTTTTTTCTTGGATTTTTATCTACCTGATAGCGATATCTGGATTGCGAAAAAACATTTAAATGGGGTCGCTGGAGCTCCCTTTATTTAAAAGACCCTTAATGCTGCAGTAATTAAAGCCGCTAGATCGGGTTCTTGATCGGATTGTGCGAGAATTTGTTTAACAGCTTTTTGTGCCTGCAGCGGGTGATACCCTAAATTCACAAGGGCATTGAGTGCATCTGAAAAAAGATCTTTTTTCAGCGTGGCAGATGGGCTGTTGGTCACGGACGTTAAGGATGTTTTATCTTTTAATTCAACAATAAGTCTTTCGGCCGTTTTTTTCCCGATCCCAGGCACTTTGCTTAGCAGGATGCTATTTGACTGTGCAATAGCTAGTTGCAAATCTGATAGCTCCATATGACCAATTAGAGCTAGAGCTGTTTTCGGCCCTACCCCAGATACGTCAATCAGTTTTTCGAAAAAATCCCGCTCCATCCTTGATATAAATCCATAGCTTTTATGCGCATCTTCTCTAATGACTGTGGATATAAATAAGGCAGCTTCGGTGCCGATTTGAGTAAGCTTCCCATAAGCATTTAATGGAGTGGCAAGCTTATATCCAATTCCATTCGTCTCTATCACCGCACAAGAGGGGCTAGAGTCAGTTAGAATTCCTTTAATATACTCAATCATCTTACGCCTTTTAATATGGAGTTTTGAAAATAGGCATTATTTGCATGGCATATGGCCAGTGCTAACGCATCGGAAGCATCTTCGGGAGTGGGCATTTGAGGTAGTCTAAGTAGTGTTTGTACCATTTTTTGAACCTGCTCTTTGCTAGCGTTACCGTTGCCTACAACCGCTAGTTTTGCTTTTTTAGGAGCATATTCAAATAACGGTATATTATGTTTAGCGCCGGCAACAAGAACCATTCCTCGAGCCATTCCTAATTTCATAGCGCTCTGTACATTTTTATACACAAATTGCGTCTCTACCGCAATAGCATCTGGTTTATATTTTGTGATAAGATGTTCGATGCTTTCAAAGATCACGAGATATTTTTGAGGTATCGGTAATGTTACAGGTGGACGGATACATCCAAAGTCTAATGTTTCCATACGCGCTCCTGATGTAATCACACCAAACCCGGTAATTCGAGTTCCTGGATCGATCCCAATAATTGTTAATTCTTTTTGTGAATCATTTAGATGCATTAGGATCTCCTGTTCTCATCTTTATTGATAATAGATTGGAAATTAAATTGCTACGCTCTTAAATCTAGTAAAGATTTTTATTTTGTAGATTTTTCTGTTTTTTGAGACGATATGTAAAAGTGTGTTATCAAAGGATTCTGTGGTGTACAAAATCGAGGTCTCTTGCTATCTTTGGAAGCATTTTGCATAGAGCAAATAAGCATTGTATATGGTTTTTAAGGGAGCGAAGTTTTATTTTAAACCAAGTGAGATGTTAATGGGAGAGTTGTTGAACCCTAAAAATATTATTGTCCGTATGCCTAATTGGGTAGGTGATATGGTCATGGCTACCCCTATTCTCGCTGATTTACGTCGTGCCTTCCCTCAGGCAAAAATCACAGCTATGTGTAGAACTCCACTATCTGAGCTTCTAGAAGAAGATCCTGACATTGATGAAATCTTTTCCTTTAGCAAGACTAGTCCTTTTAGTCGTCATTCTGATCGAAAAGGGATTGTAGAAAAGCTGCAGCAAGGGAAATATGATTTAGGGGTCTTGCTCACGAACTCTCTTTCTTCTGCTTGGTGGTTTTGGCAAGGAAAGGTGCAAAATAGAATCGGTTTTGATACAAAGGGGAGGGGGTTATTACTCACTCATCCAGTTTCTCTGCCAAATGGTATTCATGAGCAACATCTGGTAACCACCTATAAACAACTACTGAGTTCAATCGATCTCCCTATATCAACTACTCCCCCTAGAATCTTCGTTTCCGAGCAAGAAATAAGCCAGGCTAGAAATCTTTTGCGCCAGCACGGAATCTCTGAGCACCATCAAATTATTGGGATTAACCCAGGTGCAACATATGGATCGGCAAAATGTTGGTTGCCAGAACGATTTCGGGAGATTACAAGACGTCTGCTGGAAGATAAAAATGTTTTTGTTATTTATTTTGGAGATCAAGCGACATCCTCTTTAGTCAAAGAGATTTCTTACGGTCTTTCTCCTCGTGTTGTTAATTTAGCAGGATTAACGTCTTTAAGGGAGCTGGGTTCCTTGCTCACATGTTGTGATGTTTTACTTACAAATGACAGCGGGCCTATGCATATTGCAGCGGCACTTAGTGTTCCGATTGTGGCTTTATTTGGATCGACAAGCAAAGAAGTAACAGGCCCTTTTTGTTCTGGTGTGGTAATTCAAAAATCGGTGGAGTGTTCCCCCTGCTATCAGAGAACATGTCCTATTGATTTTCGTTGCATGAAGAAAATAGAGACAGATGAGGTGTATCAAGAATTGATTAATGTTCTCCATAACAAAAAGCAGAAACATCCTATACTCCCCATTAGCAAGTCATGTTAAAGGGTATTCTAAGAAAACTATTGCCCAATCCATTGGATACTTTGCTTCGAAGATCTGTTCGTGCAGATAAGTGTTCTTTTTTAATTGTTTGGAACCGTGGTCTGGGAGATATCCCATTAGGAATGTACGCATTGATATTCAGGATTAAAGAGTTTATTCCAAGTGCACACGTCACCGTGATTACAAGGGATGATTTACGAGAGGGATTTGAAATGCTTAGAGGAATAGAAGTCTTATCTATTCCCTTTTGGAGACGCAAGGATCCTATAGATGTTGATATTGCTTTAGGGACATATGGAAAAGTCAAAAAGGATTGGGATGTTGTGATAGAGTCGCCGGACCCAACCTATTGGGTTAGGTGGCAACTAGGTGTACTTACTCCTAAACTACACTGGGATTCTTCTGGGGATGAGGGGTGTTTAGATTTTGATCTAGATAAAACACAAGATTATCTTGGGGTACATCTGCATTCTGAAACGGTTTATGGGTATGAAAAGAATTGGCCCCGAGAAAAGTTTGAAGAGGTGTTTGCAAAAGTCTACCGAGAATACGGAAAAAAAGTGATTGTGTTTGGTTCGCTGAGCAAGGACCCTGTTGAATTCGAAGGTGTTATTGATTTAAGGGGAAGGACTTCTTTGAAACAGATGATCAGTGTTATAAAAAATCGTTGTAGCCATTTGCTTCTGCCAGACTCAGGTATTCTTTCGATCACTTATTATTTAGATTGCCCCTTTAAGATCCACATTGTTTCGTTATGGGCAGATCCTTCCCAAGGGGTTTTAAAGCAGGGTGTAGATTCTCCGAATCCTTTCCTTACTCATACCCCTGTGATCGCTAAAAATGGGGATCTCAGTGGCGTTACAGTGCAAGAGGTTCTATTTGCTCTTTCTCTATCGAGGTCTTAAATGATTACTCAACAACGGGTTATCGATTTATTACATGGGTTGCAGCAAGATGATTTAGCTCTCGGTATAGAGCTGCTTAATGAAAAGCAGCTCTCTTTTTTTTACGAGCGGTTAGCTAAATATGGGGCAGCAACTCTTGCGATTCAAAGAGAGCGGTTAGCTCATAAAAATCGTTTAAGCCTCGAAGAAGCGATGCCCCCTGCGTATGAAGAACCATCAGAGCTGACAGATATAATTGGTTTTAAGCAGGTGGCTCTTGGTAAGGTAGCTTGTGTTCTATTGGCAGGTGGTCAAGGTACCCGTCTAAGTTCTGTACGTCCTAAGGCTTTGGTTCCTGTATCTCCAATTATAGGCAAGACATTGCTACAGATGGCAATGGAAAAAACGAAGGTTTTATCAGATTATGTCTCTTATCCTTTACAAATAGCTATTATCGTTTCGGATAAAACGATCCAAGATATCGAGTTGTATTTGTTTGAAAATAGCTTTTTTGGGCTGGATCGATCACAGATTACTTTGGTCTGCCAAGACAATATGCCTTTTTTAACTAAAGATGGGGGATGGTGTCTAGAAAGTCCAGGTGTCTTAGCAGAAGGGCCTAATGGAAACGGACGGTCTTTTTTATCTTTGGATCGATGCGGCGTCCTAGAAAAATGGAGTAATATGGGGGTAGAGTACATCAATGTCATCCCTATTGATAACCCACTGGCGGATCCTTATCCTTTTGGATTAATTGGAATTCACGAACAAAAAAAGGTAGATATTGCATTCAAAGCCATAGAGAGAACTGATCCTAGTGAATCGGTAGGTGTTGTAGCAATACTTCCTCAAGGATTACGAATCCTTGAGTATTCTGATATAGATCAGACTCATTTAGCAGCCTCTCATGCTGTTGCTTTCTTAGCAAATGTCGGATTAATCTCATTTAGATTATCTTTTGTTCAACAGCATCTGACTCAAATCGAGGCGATGCCCTGGCACCTAGCTTCCAAATCAGTTAATGTGTTGGATCTAACACATCGCCCCTTCAAAAAAGAGGTTTGGAAGTTTGAAAGTTTTATCTTTGATATTTTTGAATATGCTCAGGATATTGCTGTGGTAAAGTATTTACGAGAGGATTGTTATTCCCCTTTAAAAAATCAGTCAGGGTATAAAAGTCTGGAGTCTGTTCAGCGTGACCTTTTCATTAAATATAAAAAAATCTATTCGGAGCTATCGGGGCTTCCCGCACCGAACAAAGATTTTGAATTAGCAAGTCAGTTCTGGTATCCGACAGAAGCTATCAAAGAATATTGGAAGGGGCGTTTATTGCCTGAAAAAGCTTATATAGAGCCAGGGCTCTTGTAAAACAGGTGGCATCTGTGTTAATGTGAAAATAACAAATAACAGGTGATGAAATGCGTATAGGATTTTTAGGGGCTGGAACCTGGGGTTTTTGCTTAGCATCGTTACTCGGTGCCAAGGGGTATGCAGTTACACTTTGGACTGTAGATCCTGAAATGGCAAAGAAGCTTAATCAAGACAGGCATCATCCGAAACTACCTCATTTTATAGCCAGTGATAACGTAAAAGTTACAAGCGATTTATCAGAGGCTATAAGAGGTGCCGAACTTATTGTAGAATCAGTGACATCGAGAGGGGTTCGTCCTGTGTTTAAGCAATTGCAAGCCCTCGGAATTCCGGCTAATGTTCCAATTATTATCACTTCAAAAGGAATCGAGCAGGATACTGGACTCTTGCTACCTGAAGTCGTGATCGATGTTTTAGGAGAGATGTATCGCAATAAAATCGGATGCCTAAGCGGCCCAAGTCATGCTGAAGAGGTCATCCAAAAACTTCCGACATCTGTTGTTTGTTCTTCTTATAATCCAGAATTGATCCACTTCATTTGTGAGACATTTAATACTTCCCACTTTAGGGTTTATCCTAATGCCGATCTGAGAGGTGTTGCCTTCGGTGGTGCTATGAAAAATATTATTGCAATCGCCTGTGGAATCTCAGATGGTTTAGGTTTTGGTGATAACACAAAAGCCGCTTTAATGACACGGGGTCTTCATGAAATCCGTAAGCTCTCGGTAGTTAAAGGATGCAAACAAGAAACATTAAATGGGCTTTCAGGACTCGGTGACCTAGCAGTTACTTGTTTATCTAAGTTAAGTCGCAATTATATGTTTGGATTTTTGATAGCGGAAGGGCTCACTCCCGAGCAAGCCCGAGAGCAGATCGGTATGGTGGTGGAGGGAGCATACACCTGTATTTCTGCTTTACAGTTAGGTGAAAAGGCTCATATCCCTTTGCCTATTACTGAAGCGGTATACGCCATTATTTATGATAATCTTAATCCCCATGAGGCTGTGAAAGCTTTATTGCAAAGAGCGATTAAAGAAGAGCATTTATGAATGGCTTGATCAAGGTTGTAACCTCTGATGAAATGAGCCGTGTTGAAAAAATCGCAATAGGATCTGGTTCTCAAGAAGCAGACTTTATGGAAAATGCAGGCAAAGGTATAGCTGCTGCCATTTTCAATTCTATAAATACCCACCCCAATCCTCCTCATTGTTTTGTTTTTACGGGAAAGGGTAATAATGGGGGAGATGCCTTTACTGCGGCTTTTTATCTTCAAGCTGCAGGTATCATTGTTCATGTGATTGCCTTATATCAGATCAAAGAATGCTCCATACTTTGCCAAAAGCAGTGGAAAAGGTATGCTGACAGCGGTGGCGTTGTTCGATTACTTGTAGATTTACATGATGATGAGCTCTGTCGTGGTACGATCATTTTAGATGGAATGGTGGGTACTGGATTTAATGGAAAGCCTCACGGTATTTTATTAGAGGCTATACAAAAGATTAATCGCAGCTCAGCTCTTGTCTTTGCAGTTGATATTCCTTCGGGCTTATGCGGCAGTTCTGGATGTATCCAAGCAGAAGCTGTAAAAGCTGATTATACTTTATTTTTAGAGCTGCCTAAGCTGGGCTTTTTTATAGAGAAAGGTTGGGAAGTTGTCGGTAAATATATTCAGATCGGTTTTGGAATGCCTCACCAGGTTATTGTTCAGGCCCAAGCCTCAGCTCTTTTAGTCTCAGAAGAGGCGATGGTGTGTTTATTGCCACCGATTAAAAAAACTCGTCATAAATATGAAGCGGGTTATGTCCTAGCCTTTGCGGGCTCACAGTCTATGCTAGGTGCTGCTATGCTATCTTGTATGGCTGCTTTACACGCTGGAGCGGGTATTGTACGCTTATATTCTGATATCGGGGCTGAAGCTTGCTTTGGCGCTTTTGAGGTGATTAAGCAGTCATTTAATTTAGAAAGCATTCGTCATGAGCTTAATCGAGCCTCTTCCTTTTTAATTGGTCCGGGTATTGGTCGCTGCAGACAGGCTGAGGAAAGGGTTGGGACCCTTCTTAGGGAGATGACTCTTCCTTGTGTCATCGATGCTGATGCTCTATTTTTTTTATCCGAGCACCCGGAATGGACCTTGCCATCCCATGCGGTGCTTACGCCACATCAAGGGGAAATGCGAAAATTAATTGGAATAGAAAAACCTGCAGGTTATGACACAAAGTGGTGGGCTGAATGTATCTCATATGCAAAGAAGAGGGGTACAGTATTAGTTGTTAAGGGGGCTCCCACAGTTGTCTTTTCTTTTTCAGAGATCCCGGTAATTATCCCTTTTGGAGATCCCGGAATGGCTACTGCTGGTAGTGGAGATGTGCTTACTGGAATTATTGCTGCTTTATTATCACAAAAGGTCCCAAGTTTAGAGTCTGCCGTTCTTGGTGTCTATCTTCATGCAAAGGCGGGAGAGGCCGCAGCCAAAGCTCAGACCTCTTACTCTATTGTAGCATCCAATATTATAGAGCACCTACCCGATGCATTTAAGGCCCTATTAGAGAGGGATTGAATAGCTCAGGAGTAACGCTTCGACACCTGGGTTTTTCCCCCCAAGAGAGGCATTCGAAATATGATAGAATTGCGCTCCTATTCTACTTTTATTTTTAAGGACATAACTTAATTCTCCGCATGAACGGATCTCTAGTGGAAAGTGTAGTTTTTTTCCTCCACCTGCGTAATAAAGTCCTGGGCAAAGACTTGGAGTTAACACTATATGCGGCCCAAAAAACAGATCGTAACCGATTCCCCCAAACAAATATGTACTGCCGTGATGGGTGGTAAATAAGCCTATAATAGGCCGTGCTTTTTTATAGTTAGTCAGGGTGGACTTGTATTCGATTTGCAAGATTGCGGTATATGGGTTTTTTATAATATCAAACACCCCTCCACTCACCGTGATTAAATCGGGGTTGTCAAATGTAGTATTTTTTAGAGTGCTTGCCTGAGACAAGCCAGTCGTTAATAACAGAATAAATAGAATTTTAAGAAGGCTGTTGTTCAATGTTGTCTGCCATTTTAAATAAGAATTATTTTTTTATTTAACCCCTTTCCTTACAAAATGCAACACTGATTTTATTTATGTTTTGCAGTTGTAATACTCTTTATACCATTGAACAAATTTAGAAATGCCTTCAGATAGAGGGGTTTCAGGTTTGAAGCCGAGCATATTTTGCCCTTTCGTAATATCTGCATAGGTGATCGGAACTTCTCCTGGTTGCATAGGAAAATGTTGGATAATGGCTTTTTTATTTGCTGATAATTCTATTTGAGAAACTAATTCGTTCACTGAATGTGGATTGTTATGTCCGAGATTAAAAATTTCATCCTTAGCCGCTAGATTGATTGCTGCATAGGATCCTCTGATAATATCATCGATATAGGTGAAATCTCTTTGCATTTTCCCTTCTGCAAATAATGGGATAGGTGTGTCATCAAGGACCGCTTTTGTAAATGAAAAATACGCCATATCGGGCCTGCCCCAAGGGCCGTATACTGTAAAAAAACGCAGGCCTGTTACAGGGATATGATAGAGGTGATGGTAGGATCGTGCAATCAGTTCATTGCTTTTTTTTGTAGCACCGTAAAAGTTAGAAGGAGCATCGGTCGGATCGTTTTCAGCAAACGGGATTTTTTTATTCATCCCATATACCGATGAGGAAGAAGCATAGATAAAGGGGATAGATCCGAATTTACGGCAGACCTCTAATACCTGAACAAACCCATCGAGGTTGCTCTGGACATAGGCTTGAGGGTGTGTAATACAATAACGGACTCCTGCTTGTGCTGCCAGATGAACAATGTGGGTGATTCCAGCTCCTTGAAATAGAGATTCGATAGCATCTTTATCTCGAATATCCGCTGTGTGGACCTCTATCCCTTCATTTTTTAAAATTTGAGACCGATCGTATTTCAATTTAGGATCGTAATAATCGTTAAAATTATCACAACCAAGAACTATGTCACCTTTTGATTTTAGATAACGTGCCAGGTGAAACCCAATAAAGCCGGCAATTCCGGTAATAAAAATTTTCTTTCTCGATGAAAAAGAGTTTTGCAGCGTATGATCCATTCCGATTGTACTTTGGTTGTGTTGGCTTGATATTTATGCATACAGATTCTAGCATGTTTTTACATTTATTCCATCGTAAAACCCTGTTTTATCGATTCTTCTTTCTTCTAGTTTTATGTCTTTTATCCTATAGCTGTTCGAACCCCCCTTATAGAGGGTCGGATGTCCTCGGGGCCGATGAGTTCGTGATGGATTCGTATAAAATAAGGCAGGGTAAATTTTCTATCCTTGAAATGCAGGGGACTGTCGCAGGTGAACTTACAGAAGATTTTTTAGAGCCTTATACTGATATTATTCATGAAGGAGATTTGCTACAAATCACTATACTCCATCCAACAAGAACAGATCTTACGGCTGCATTTGCTCACTTAAATTCTAGTATGGGTTTTCCAGTGACTCAGGGGATGGTTATTTTACCAGATCTTGATCCTATTGAAATTCAAGGGCTGACTCTTGAACAGGCAAGGATCAGGCTTCAGCATGAATATCAAACCCATATAAAAGATGTCCAAGTCTTTTTGTCTTTTAAAGACCGGATCGAAAGAAAAGTCGAGTTAGCTGGCCTTGTGTCTACACCATCTGTGGTCGTTGACGGTAGGATCCGGTTATTCGAAACCCTAGCTCTTGCTCGGGTAGCCCCATCAGCTAATTTTTTTAAAAGCTATGTTATTAGAGAAAACGAAATGGTACCGGTTGATCTATACAAGCTCATGAAAAATGGGGATATGTCGCAGAATATTGTAATGAGGGGTGGAGATAAAGTTTATATTGCTGATTCTTCCGATTCGAGCATTATGGTCCTTGGTGAGGTTGGTAAAGAGAGGGTTATTGACGTCCCAAGTGGTTTTATGACGCTGCGAAAAGCTTTAGCTGAAGCAGGAGGAATCCCTCCTAGCGGGGATAAATCCTATATACAGATCATAAGAGGCAATGTTCTGCATCCCAAGATTTATTCTTTAAATTGGCAGCATGTGATCCGTTTGCCTAACGATAGTATGCTACTGATCCCTGGTGATATTGTTTATGTGGCTGCAAAACCACTGACCGAATGGAATCGTTTTGTTGAGCAAATTCTTCCCACTTTAATTGGTTTTGATCTTGTGACTAAAGGGGTCAAACAAATTGGTGTGAATGTTCCTTAAATATACAAATCAGAATACTATGACATCCAGATTTAAATCAGAGCCATTTTTTTTCTCGATCCACGATTTAAAGTACATTTTCTTAAGAAAGAAAAAGCTATATGTTCAAATTACAGCATGTGCTGTGATCTTTATATTTTTTATTTTCGGTTTTGCACCCCCGATGTATCGATCAGAAGCTCAATTTAAAAAAGCTAAATCTTCTCGAGATGGATTATCGGATGTCAAGACTTTGCTTACCGATTTGCCCGGTTTGAATAGTCAGTCAAGCGGCCTTTCCTATTTAACATCCCGTCTTTTGTTGGAATCTGTTATCGCTGATATAGGCCTCCAGGCAAAAGTGCAAAAACAAGGTTTGTTTTTCTCTCTGTATCGACATTTGAAAATCAATATCCTTGCAGAAGTTCTCGATGTTGTCCCTCTGCAGGAAGATTTTGTTTTTAGAAACTTGCAATATTCGGGCGATACCCAATTGCTATTTGATTTACAATTTCTCAATGAGAAAGAGTTTATTTTATCTGATTCTAGGGGTAAGGATAGCATCAGGGGCAGTTTAGGGTCTTTTATTACCTTGAATCAGGTCGGCTTTGTATTGGAAAAGAGCCCAGCTACTGTCCTTGTAGATAAAAAATATAAATTAACGATTTCTCCGATCCATAAAGTGTTAAAAAAGGTAAAGAAAAACTTTTTCTGTCGAGAGGATAAAGTAGATAAAGAAGTTTTATTTCTTACATTTTCTTGGCCTTGCCCGATATTGTCTGAAAGTTTTTTAAACCAACTTATGCATAACTACATTGCCTATCGGAAAGAGGAAGGATACAAAGTGTCTCAAGACCAAGCTTCTCTTGTAGGGCAGAGAAGACGCAAGCTTGTGCAAGAATATGAAGATTTTTTAGAGACCCACGCATCTTATCTTGAAAAGAATTTAGGACAGGATGGTTTTATGGGTAGCCGTCAGCAGATGATCTTTATAGATAAACCTCATGAAGTATATCACTCGAAACTCTATGAAGTGGATCTCGAGCTCAAACGTGTCCGGGACTCAGCTGTTTTAAAAGAGCCTCTAAATCATCGGGCTAATCTTAAGGATAAAAAAAGGATATTAGAAAAAAAAGGGGTGGATAAGGATATAGATCCGTATGATTTTTCACCCACGCTTGATCAAAAAATTGTTCAATATCTAACGATGGAATCGATCGAAAAGGATAGCGCACGGCAGGCTTTAATCACTTTATATGGGCAATCCTTGCCAGATAATCCAAAAGTCCTTGATGGGGTAGAGAATCAGTTAAAAAAAGTTCTGTCTTATTTATCGGCTAGCCCACAAGGGCCTGACGATTTGAAAGAGATTTTCCATCATGAGGAGCAGCAACCGATGTTCCTTATCCAAATTCAGCGTGAGCAGGGTGTTTGTAGAGAGGCTCCAGCTCCTTTGAACATGAGGATGCAGATAGAATTAGATAGAAAAAAACAACATGTTACAGAGCTCTTAACAGCTCTTTTATACCGTTTGCAAACTAAAAAGAGCTCTCTTTTGCTCAAAAGCGATCATACATCTCAAATCACTAACCATCACAGCCCTATGCATGCTGAAGCCGTGCAAAGAATCTTTATAGAATATGCTCGGGAGATTGATACTACTCGACTCAATATTCAACAGCTTACTTACTTAATGGATCAAATTTTTGATCCCTCTGTTGAAATTAGTTCTTTGGGTCATTTGCTTCCAGATTCGGTCAGTCAGAAAATTATACAGGAGGCAAGTCGAATCGGGTTAGAGCTTGCAGATCAGGCCAATATTAGCCTGAAAGAGTCTGATCGGATTAAAGAGCGTCAGTTCCATCAAAAACAAGTCTTATTTCAGCACATAAAGCAATTAATAGATGTTGAAAAGATACGAGAAAAGAGTCTCCGAGAACAAATTGATGCCCTTCGGTATGAAACTGTCGATAGATTAACTAATGAAAAGAAGATGATTGAAAATAAGATCGCTGATTTAAGAAATAAAATGAGTGTTTCCTTACCAGAAAAGTGGAAAGCTGAAAATCTACATCTATTAACCAAAGAATCTTATTTAGATAGTTTAGGTATGCTAGCCAAGGTGGAAGAGGCTAAAGTTATTGAACAGTACATGCAGATGGCTGATTACAAAGTAGTAGATCCCGCTTTTATCCCTAAAAAACCTGAGGCTGGAAGGCTATTTATGTGGCCGGGTATTATCGGCCTACTCTGTTTATCTGTTATCTACGTGAAAGACTTATTAAATCGGGCGAAACATGGTAGCCCTATTTCTTTTCCTCTATTGCGTTATTATGATTTATTAAATATGGGCAGAATAAGTTCTAACGGAGATCTTTCTTTAGACCAGATCCATTCGGAGGATTTAGATGCGATCAGGAAAATTGCCCATTTTTCTTCTTTGCATAAGGATCCTTTAGAAGGTGTTTCAATCGCTCTGCTGGGTCATAGTAAATCTAACTATTCTTGTAACCTTGCAGAGATTCTCTCTCGAAGGGGTAGCAGCGTTCTTCTTATTGATGCATCTTTTAGATCTATCAATGGTGCAGATAGTATAGGAGGGCTTTTTGATTATATGCAGGGTTTAGTAGCACGACCTCTTATTATTCCTAAAGGCTTTTATGATTTTATACATTGCGGTGGCTACTGTAGAACTTTTGTAGAAATGCTCTCTCAAAATAAAATACAGGAGTTTATTTTTGAACAGAAAAAGAAATATGATTTTGTATTGATCTACAGTGGCGCTAAGATCTTATCAGTGGAAGCTATGACTTATCAGTCGTTATCCGATTTATGTATTCTTGGAGTTGGGTTTGATGATTCGATTGAAGATTGCCAATCATTTTTTGATTGGCAAGAAGGAAAAAAAAGGCAATCTGTAGCTTTTCTTTTATCTGATTAGCAACAAAATATTATTGGGATTGTCTTTCTTCTTCTGACAAGCTTGGCAATATGAAATGAGACATATTTTTATGTTTAGCACAAATCTCTCTCCATTTGGCAACCATTTGAGCTGCAAGGGGTGCCGCTTCCTTTCCACCTGTATCACTAAATCTTAAATAGATCGCAATAGCCATTTCTGGGTTATCCCACAATGTATTACCTTTTGCATCTTGATGGAAGCTGATACCTCCAAACCAAATATTATTGATGATTTCAGCTTTTGATTCTGAATCAATCCATTGCTTATACAGAGTCTCTGCCGTCCCCGTTTTTCCTATTAATTGATCACGTAAAGAAATGTAGTCTTGCATAATTTTAGGATGGGTCCATAAAGCTTTAATAACATTTGGACGGGCCGTGCCTTTAGATCCATTGATTACTTTTTGCATCCCCTCTAGCAAAAAAGAGCGTATTTCTGGTGGCAGAAATATTTCCCTTTGCACCTCTGTTTGTTTGATCTCTATAGCATCTTCTTGCTCAGTCATTAATGCTTCAGTAAATAAAGGGAAATGTATCCCGATAAGGGACAGGGATTGCTGCATGGGGAATGTGTCCAAAGAGCTCCAATTTTTACCGGCTATATTTTTTTTCCCTGCGGTTAATTTTACAATCTTTGGTTTTAATACTTTTCCTTTATTGGCTATAGCAGAGAGCATAACACTAGTTTGTAGTGGGGTTACAACCAGGGAGTGTTGACCGATTGCAAATGAGTAAAGGCCTGTTCGGTTATCATTTAGATCTTTTGGAATATTCCCTGTAATTTCTCCAGGCAGGGCTATCCCTGTTTTACTGCCGAATCCGAAATTTTTGGCAGCTTGCTCCAAGAGGCAAGGCTCCTGGATGTGTTCTGCTGCTAGGTAAGAAAAATATAGATTACTCGACTGCTCTAAAGCACCTCTTACATCAATTGATCCGATGTTTGCATGGCTTCGAGGCAATTTCCCCCCCTTATAAAACCTACGTATTGCCTCCCCATTTAGGGTGTAGCCTAAGATTTGCTGGCTTGTACCCACTTGATCCGACCGAAGCTGATCGACGAGAGTAAGGGGGTTCAACTGAGATAATTGGAGCTGGTTCTCTAAGAGATAATGATATTTTTGTCTAAGCGCTTCATATGCTACTACTAGTTTAAAGACCGATCCCTGAGATGCTGCTTGTCGGAAGGCTTGTGATCTTCCATAACCGTATCCTGTTAAAGGGTAAAACGCTCCAGCCAGGTGCTTGAGTTGCTGCTCTCCATTTGTTTGTCTGAGCATTCTGTAACGTCCCCACAGAGGCGTTGATAGAGAGGGAAAACCATGCATGTGTTTGATGTGATGGATGATTTCATCACGATTCATCTCTTTAAAAGCATCGTGTAATTGTTGTATGAGGGGGCTATATAATGAATGATTCTGCTCTTTCAATTGCAGAATCTTTTCTATATAAGATGCCAGTCTTGGATATTCTAAGTCAGCATTGTTTTCCCGGCCATTTATCATGCTAGCAATAAATACAGGACTACATGTATGCCAAAATTGTTTGAATAAAGATCTTTCGACTTGTTCTAAATATTCAGTGTATGGGCGAACATGTTTTTTTTGTTCTTTCTCTTCTTTCCTTTTGTGTTTTAAGTATTCTTTAAAATGATCTTTTCTCCACTCAGCAAAGTCGAGCTGATGATGAATCTTTTGTATATTTTCGTAGACCAACGATTGCAAGGATTGTAGGGATTGATTGAGCTGATGGAGCTCTTTTAATGGCATATTTTGCCACTGGCTAAACATCGATGGGATATCGGCTGCACCCATTAGAGCTAGTCTGCATAGATCGAGCAATAATAATTTATCATCGTTGTGTTTGATCTGTTCGAGGAACTGATCTAGGAAGAGTTTATAGGTTATTTTTTCTTCCATAGAGTCCGAGAGCTGGGATGTAATGAGGTCTTTTTCTTCCTGGAGAATTGTTTTTTTCACCGGAGTATGTACCGGATCGTTATAAAGGGTTTGTATTAATACCCGGGGATCTGGCCGGCCAGTAAGATCTAAAAGTTTTTCAAAACTAGAAACGACCTTGATTGCAGTTCCTGTGTTATCTATTTTTTCAATAGATTTTTTAACCATACTTTTTGGTGGAAGGATTGTGTCTAAATAAGATGTCCAATTGACCTTTTCCTTTTCTATATAGAACTGTAGATCATTTAACGAGTAGCGTTCTCTTTCTAGTAATGCCTTTCCGTCCCATAAATCCCCTACAAAGCTTTCATTTTCTATCCATCTTGCAATTGAGCTTTGTTTTTGTTTTTTCTGTTCAGACATTTGGGCAGGAATAAAGTCATTTGGATCGAATCTAGGGTAGGATGCGAGGGCCAGTGTTTCCCCCGTATTGGGGTCGATAGCAACGATGGCTCCTCCCATTATCCAGGGGCGTGCTATACCAATCATTCGATCCGGGTCTCTATTTTGACGGACCCCTTCGTTGTGCGCGAGCAGCCCTTCTGCGTATTCCTGAAGTTCTGATGATATGGCTAGTAAGACTCTTTGTCCGCTTGCACTTTTTTTACTACTAGGTAGAGATCTAAGGCAGTTGCCTTTGCGATCTACCTCAAAAATTTTTTTCCCATGCCAGCCGCGCAGTGTCTCTTCGTATACATTTTCAATCCCTGTTTTCCCTATATGATCGTTAATATTATAGGCTTTTTCTTGGAGTTCTTTTAATCTAGCTCTGGCTTCAACGGGGTTATTAAACCCTTCTGGCAATAGCGCTATCTCACCTTGATCTCTCTTTTCTAAATATTGAGTAAGTTCTCTTAGCTCTTCAGCAATTTTTACATATTGATTTTGACTAATTGATCCTAGGTACCCAACAATATCGCAGCCGACTTTACCGTGAGGATAAATCCTTTTTGTAGATTTTTGAGCCTCGATCCCAATCCAATCTTTTTCTTGTAGTTTTAATCGATAATATTCTTCCTCTAAAAGGCCTTCCTTAATAATAAACGGAGTATGGGGAAAAAGGGATGCTTTGGCATGAATTGTATCTTCGATTTGAACAGGATCCATGTTCAATTCTTCCCCTAGATGAATTGCGAGCGCTTGGATGTAATTACTTCGAACTGGCTCCCTCACTTTATTTCCGGCAGGGTCTTTTTTCCACCTAGTGCTCGGAATTTGTCGAAGATCTGCGTAACGAACCGATGCGTTATAATGTATTTTATTGATCGCCATTGGGATGTTAAATCGATCTCTAATCGTTGCTCGTTCGGCTTTGTCTACAATCGTTTTTCTTTGGGGTTTTAACGCCTTTTCTACGTGGAGATCGTGTTGAATAAAGCTTAAATACCAGACCCGAATAAAGATGAGTAAAAATGCAAGTAAGATAATATTTAAAACTCGATTAGCTTTTTGGGAAATATTAAACTCGGGTCTCATAAAGTGGTCTGTCTTTTGTCGGCTGATTACCCTATTAGTATAGAGGGTCTTTGATCTTTTTTAGCTTAAAAAATTTAACATGAAAATGCTAGTAAAAACGTATATAGTATGGAAACTATAATGTTCCCTAAAAACCGGGACTTTTTAAATTGAATATTTTGACAGACCACAAGAATTCTTTTGCAGATTAGAATCAGCAGGGGGAATAAGAGGCATCGATCATTTACAAGCCTTAAGGTATTGATCGATGCGCCTTAAAAAATAATCCTTCTATCGAGGGGGAGTGAGACAATAAATAAAACCAAGTGCTTGTGAAGGTCAAGGCAGGTAATATATTCATTTGTCTCCTTATCTAAGGATGGTAGAAGACTCAACATAGCGCCTTCTTTTTCGATCTCGTGGATGTCCTCCCCTTGGGCCTTTTCCGTAAAGAGAGGGTCGATAAATAGCATGGACATTGTCGGTAGAAATAAATTCAATCCCTTGAGCTTTGCATTCTTCAATTACATCATTTCGAATAAAGAAGAGATTGATACCGCTGTCATTTGCATACACTAATGAGTATCCTTTATGTAACCCTAAATTATACAAAGCCAGGATACTTGCTCCGAAATAATTAGTTCCATCCCATTGGCCTTTAGGTTTGTAAATAACAATACGATCTTCATTAGGCAGGTGGGTTGCATTATACTCAATGACTACAACTCGAGGTTGATAAGAAGCTTCAATAGCGTGCCATATATACCAATCATTAAAATCCGTATCTATGGAAAGTAGATCGAATTGATTAGGCACATTATATTTTTGAATAAGTAATTGATGTTTTCTGCTGTAATGAATTCTTTATATAAGTTGAGACCGTTGAACAAGCTGCCTTAGGCAGCTTGTTCAACGGTCTCATTTTCTCTATTTAAGCTTCATTGGTATGCTTTAACTTTTTGTCTAAAACCAGAAGACACTATTTCTTGGGGTCATTCAAAAAGTTTTTTCGAGAATTTAAAAAGTAGTATAATTATTTTTAACTATATTCTAGCGACTTTTAAGTACTAGATTGTGGGATTCAAATTCAGTCGAAGAGAGATTGTGCTTGAGATAATTATTTTTAGAGATGGGTTGGTAATTTTAGATTATGCGCTCTAGTATATTTTTTATGTTGAGCCAAGGGTAGCGAGATGAAAGCTCGGTTGCGGCCTTACAAAATAATTTAAAAAAATATTTTAGTTGGAGAAAATCGAGGTAAACCGGTAAGATCCTGCTCGTTTCCATGGAAAGTTTGTATAAAAGCTCCTCGCTTATAGAAAATTACTTGGAAAAATTGCGAAATTCAGTTACAACATCTGTTGTGAAATTAAGCGCCTGTAGTTCAATGGTAGAACCGTAGCCTTCCAAGCTACTCGCATCAGTTCGATTCTGATCAGGCGCTTTTTCCTTATTTATTAATTACAATTTTAAGCAAGACCGAAATTTTTCCTAAATTTAGAAGGAAGAATGCCGTCGTCAACATAAAGGGACAAGGCTTGGCTACTCAACATCAGACTATAGAAGTCACAGTTAAAGATTTATTAGAAAGTGGTGCCCATTTTGGCCACCAAAAACACCGTTGGAACCCAAAGATGAAAAGATTTATCTTTGAGGAAAGAAACGGAATTTACATCATTGACCTTGCAAAAACAATGCAGCAGATTCGCAACGCCGTTCAGGTTGTGAAAGAAGTTGTCGGCAAGAGAAAATCGATCCTGTTTGTCGGAACAAAAAAACAAGCAAAAAGTGTTGTTCGTGAGTGTGCAGAAGAATGTGGTGAGTTTTACATTTGCGAGCGCTGGCTCGGTGGTACTTTAACAAACCTTTCTACAATTCGTCAGTCTGTTAAATCTTTAGAGCGAATTGAAAAGAAAATAGCTGCAGGTAGCGCGGGCTTTACGAAAAAAGAACTTTCTTTAATGGGTAAAGATCAAATC
The DNA here is from genome assembly GCA_945875745.1 of Chlamydia trachomatis. Classification (GTDB taxonomy): domain Bacteria; phylum Chlamydiota; class Chlamydiia; order Chlamydiales; family Rhabdochlamydiaceae; genus VGMB01. The sequence continues at coordinate 47,797 of CAMCLJ010000001.1, read as the reverse complement.
AAGCTTGATAAAAACCTTTCCGGTATCCGTTCTATGCGTAAAATACCAGGCCTCGTTGTTGTTGTTGATCCAAGTAGAGAGCATATCGCAGTAGCAGAAGCTAAAAAGCTCGGCATTCCTGTTATGGCTCTTGTAGACACAAACTGTGATCCTGATCCTATTGATTATGTAATTGCATGTAACGATGATGCTCTTAAGAGCATTAAGCTGATACTTCAGGCTTTAACTAATGGAATTACCGAAAGAAAATCTGAAATGAAAATCCATCTTGGTAAAACCGATGCTAATAAGGACTCCTCTGATGGTCAGGGATCTGAAGATGCATCAGAAGAAGATGAGGGGTAATCATGAGTAAAGTTACAGCTGACATGGTAAAAGAGCTCCGTGAGCGTACAGGTGTTGGTATGGGTAAATGCAAAGAAGCCCTCGATGCATCTGCAGGTGATATGGAAAAAGCGATCGATCATCTCCGTAAAGCGGGCATGGCTTCTGCAGTCAAAAAAGAAGGGAGAGATGTTAATGAAGGGCTCATTGGTTACGCAGAAGCAACACACGCAGCTGCTTTGCTAGAATTGAATTCCGAAACAGACTTTGTGGCGCAGAATGATCGCTTTAAAGAGTTTCTTAAGAATTTAGCGCAAGATGCAGCAGATGCTCGCCCCGCTTCTTTAGAGGCATTTTTGTCTCAGCCGTATAGTAAGGACAGCTCTGTTACAATCGATCAGTTTAGGGCAATTACGATGCAGAGTCTCGGTGAAAATATTAAAGTGAAAAGACTTGTGGTTCTACCCAAGTCTTCCGATATTTCACTTGGGATTTACTCTCACATGGGTGGCAAAATTGTTACTGTTGTTACCCTAACGGGCGGCTCTGGTAACGAGGCTTTTGCTAGAGAGCTTGCTATGCATGTAGCAGCTGAAGCTCCCGAATACTTGATTCCCGAAGAAATTCCTGCGGCAGCTCTTGAGAGAGAGAAAGATATTGCTAAAGAACAAGTAAAGGGTAAACCTGATAATATTGCAGATAAGATTGTGGAAGGAAAAATCAAAGCCTACTATGATCAAGTTTGCCTGCTTTGTCAGAAATACATTAAGGATAATGCTCTTTCTGTTGCGGATGTCGTTAAAGCTGAAGCAAAAAAGCAGGAAAAAAATATTACCATCCAAAGTTTTATCCGTTGGAAGATAGGGGGATAGACTTCTCATGATGAAACCTCTTTATAAGCGGGTGCTGATTAAATTATCTGGTGAAGCTCTAATGGGCCAGCAAGGCTTTGGCATAGAGCGTAACGCATGTAATCTTATTGCCCATGCGATTAAAGAGGTTCATGAATTAGGAGTCGAAATAGGGATTGTTGTAGGGGGAGGAAATATTTTTCGTGGCGCGCAAGCTCAAGAATTTGATTTTGCGCGTGTCCCAGCAGATCGAATAGGTATGCTGGCGACTACGATGAATGGACTGGTTCTGCAGCAGTCCCTTGCTGTTTTAGGTATTCCAACTATTGTAATGAGTGCGTTAACAGACTCCTTTACTGAAAGATATGATTGGGCACATGCAAGCCAACAGATGCAGGCAAAACAAGTAGTTATCTTTGTAGGTGGTACTGGAAATCCATACTTTACAACTGATACTGCTGCCGCCTTAAGAGGTGTTGAAACCCAGGCTGATATTTTACTGAAAGCCACTAAAGTTGACGGTATTTATACAGATGATCCTAAAAAAAATCTGTTAGCTACAAAGTATGAGCACATTACTTACATGGATGCTCTTTCTCAACATCTTAATGTGATGGATGCAACAGCTATCGCCCTTTGTAGAGAAAATAATCTGCCAATTTATGTTTTTAACTTGTTCCAGAAAGGGTCGCTATTAAATGCGATTTGTCATAAAAGTGGCGGTACATTAGTTACAGGAGAACCAGAATGATTATTACAGATCAGGCCAAAACTAAGATGCAGGCCACAATCGATCATTTCAAGCAGGAACTTAAAAACCTGCGTACAGGGCGTGCCAATCCATCTATTTTAGATAATGTTTTTGTTGAGGTTTATGGGACTCAGGTTAGGTTAAAAGAGCTTGCAGCCGTGTCTGCTCCTGAATCAAGACAGCTTCTTATTAATCCTTTTGATCGTTCGACTGCTGGGGCTATCAGTAAGGGAATAGAAAAGGCAAATTTGAATTTACAGCCCATGCTCGATGGTAATGTCATCCGTATTAATATTCCTCCTATGGATGAATCTACAAGAAAAGATATGGTTAAAATAGGTAAAAGGAAGGCAGAAGAATCTAAAGTGACCATCCGTGAGATCAGACGTAAACATAATGAAATGATCCGTAAGCAAAAGGCTGACTCGGAAATCACTGAAGATGTTATGAAGAAGCAAGAGAAAATGATTCAGGACTTTACAGATCAGTTCTGTAAAGAAACCGATGATTTAATGAACACTAAAGAAAAAGAAATCATGACCGTTTGAAAAACGGTTGCAAAGAAATCCGCTTGTTGAGTATGCTTGCGGCTTCTTTGATGAATGAAATGCGCGGCCCCATCGTCTAGCCTGGCCTAGGACACCAGATTTTCATTCTGATAACAGGGGTTCGAATCCCCTTGGGGTCATCAAAGAGACTTTAGCTCAGTCGGTAGAGCATCTCACTTTTAATGAGAGGGTCGATGGTTCGAGCCCATCAAGTCTCAACTTTTAAAGCACCTAATAATTAGGTGCTTTTTTTATTATACCCCAATTTAATTCCCCTGAGATATCAACTTATATCCCCCATATATTGTTTCATTATGTTGTGTGGAGGGGCCCGCATCTCTGATAGGCGTTATTGATTTCTAACTTCAAAGATAGTGCCTGTTAGGTCAGACTGCCCGAGGATTTCCATCACCATACTTGCTACTGCTTCTACCGGAATTAAGGTGTCTTGGGGCTCGTGTGGAAAATGATTTTGCCTCATAGGGGTAGCTGTTCTCTGTGGTAGAAGGGTATTGATGTAAAAGCCAGGTTTTTCTTCCGCAATCCCTTGCGTAAAGTTGACCACAGCGGCTTTCGTCGCGCTATAAACCGCGTAATTTTTTCTCCCTTTAAAATAGGAGGAAGAGGCGATATTTAAAATATGTCCTTGCGGCACAATTCGTGCGTGGCGACAGGAAAAGATCACACTATGTAGGTTGGTTGCTATTAAAGAAGTTATATCGTCATTAGATAGCTCATCTAAAGGGGAATGAATGAGTTGACCTACGCTATTAATAAGGCCGTCAACCGGTCCGTATTTGTAATATATAGCATCAAAAACCTTTTTAGCCTCAGAGGGTTGAGATAAATCTGCTGGAAATTCTGTTGCATTTCTCGATACTGGAATCACAAGCGAGCCTGCTGTTTCAAGAAAACGGGCGATGGCAGAGCCTATTCCTCCTGAGGCACCCGTTAAAATATATGTTTTACCAGAAAAAGCATCGGATCTTGGGGTGTTTTTATAAAAGATAGGTAGCCGAAGTATCTGTTCTGCTACGTACATATCTAACTTTGTAGTGATTTTAATATTCGATTCACTTCCCTTTACTATATGAACAGGATGTCCTAATTTTTTTACAAGACTGCAGTCATCAGTCGAATCCAATATATTTTCTTGAATGGCTTTGGTATGTGCGAGCTTAAGTAAAGAGACCTCAAAACTTTGTGGAGTTTGCCCCCGCAGATAATGATTTCTGATGGGTATATCATCGATTTTATCAGAGTCTGTTGAATAGACCACCGTGTCTGTTGATTCGATGCATGTGTCAATTGCCCCATGCTCTATCACTGCAGATACATTATCTTTTAAAATTTTTTTTGTAACAAAAGGGCGTACTCCATCGTGGATCATCACATGTGTTGCAGAGGGGCTAAGAGCTTTTAGGCCTAAGTAAGAGGACTGCTGACGTGTTTTCCCACCGGTCGCTATTCTAATTGGTATAGCCGAGGGGATCCCATCTATCAGCTGTTTTACAAGGAACATCCATTCATCAGGACATACAAGAATGATCTCAAAAAAAAGAGAAGACTGTAAAAAAACTTCTAATGTGTGAAGAAATACAGCCTTGCCTGATAGGCGATGAAATTGTTTAGGGGTGGAGCTTTTAAACCGATAGCCGGCGCCTCCCATTAGAATGATAGCGCTTATTATATTGGTCATAATTGCCCGCGTTGAATATTCATCGAGTAAATCCTACCCAGATCAGAACCCGCTGTCAATGGGATATAAGGGCAGCGCGTTATTCTTGAAACCGTGCATCTTTTAATTCTTGATGGATAAATTCAGCCCGTTTGGTTGTCAGCTCTTGTGGGGTAATCGTTTGATCACTTGTAAATACAATATGACCTCGCTGACAGGTGAAAAAGACTTCATTAATTTTGCTGTCATCGATTCCTGTAATCCATCCAAGGTCAATGCCAAGTTTAATTTTACTAATGGCGTCCAGGACCTCTTTTGTATGTAGTTGAAACGAATGAATAAGTAATCCAAAAGACCGACTCACGAGGTCTTTCATATTGACATCTTTCGAGGTTTTTAATTGTTCGCGCAGATTTTTTTCTGCAAGACTCAGTTTTGTAGCACTCATATGTAAGTCCCTAAGAATCATCTCTTCTGTGAGTCCTAGGTTGTATTTATTTTGTAATAACACAAAATCCCCTACAAATTCAAACGCTCTGCCATCAAGACTTGAGATTGTAACACTTTCTTCCAGATGCTCCTCTAGCATATTTTTGATTTGGTTATTTTGGATCAGTAAAGGCAGGTGTAGATAGCATACAACAGTCAGCCCTGTGCCGCACTTACTCGGGTCTGAAGTAAGGTATCCAAAACGATGAGAAAAGCTCGGATCTAAAACCCCGCTAATTGCTGTGTCAATATCACTAAGGACTGCCCAAGTTTTTTCCCACTTATTTTTGCAGTCAATCAGTTCCATTTGCAGATGATCGGATAGGTTGATAACAGCTAGAAAATGGGCTGTGTCATCAACAATAAAAGCTTGTCCTTTTAAGGTGTTTTGAAAAGTATCTCGAGATAAAAAGTGTTCGTATAAAAACTCTTTTTCAATAGGTGAGAGTTCTTCTGCTTTTAAGCATACCGGATTTTGTAGCTGCTGTAGTTTTAATAGGATTTGAGCAAGCTGCTCTGCCATATGCACCGATTGAGATTCCGTCATCTTATGAGGAAAGAAGCTCCCTGAAAAATTTCTATATAGAAAAAAAGAGGTAGCCGGCCATATTTGGTTATTATTCTCATCCCAAGGAGAATGTGTATAAAATGGTTTAGGAAGAGGTTTTTTTGCTTGCATTGGGTTTATCCATTAGGTCTTTAATTTGGTCTCGTAGCCACGCTGCTTGTTCATAGTTTTCTTTTTTAAGAGCATCATTTAACGCTTCATTTAAAGCGGTTAACCTACTTGATGCGGGGATTTCTACTGGCGTTTCTGGAGATTTCCCGATATGAAGTGGTTGTGATTTTTTTCGGTTTAATTTTTTTTGTAATCTACCAGGAAGCATTTCGAGAGTTAGCAGCTCTTCTATAATTAATTCTTCAAATAAACTATAGCATTCACTGCATCCCAATGGATTGCCTGTTTGCATAGACTCTAATGTAGTCCCACAACTTCCACAACATAAACCCATCTCTTTTTCTGCAATCTTAGCATTTGCTGAGCTCTTTACACCGGTCATTTTGTGTTGTAATATTGGACAATCTTCACACATGTGAAGACAAGAGCTAGTGCTAGAAAGTATTTCAGTATAAACTACATTGATTGCTTTTTTACAGTGACTACATTCATCAGGTCGTTCCGGCATGTAAGATCCTTATGTCATCAAATTCATAGTCTATAGATTGATAGGCTGCTTGTTTGAGCTATATCATTGACTATTTTTAATGACAAGTAAGGAAGAGGGTAAAGGGGAAGTATTGCTCAGGAAAAAGATTTAATCAATCGTAGTCCATCGGCATTATTGAGAAGTTCGAAGCGTTTTATTTGTTTTTTCCGAATATTCCATGAGATTTTCAAGAACCCAATCCAATTTGGAGTTAATGTGTTTTAAATGATGGCTTTCGATATTAAAGTATTTTGATTTTTTAAATGATTTGTTTACATCTTGTGCATTATGGTTCACGTAATAATGAATTAACTTAATCTGTCCCTTAGGCTTTAATCGATATTGGTTGGTAAGAAATTCAATAAAACCCGCTTGATCATCTCTTACATCTTCATAACGGACAAATAAATAGTTTTTAACAAAGTGGCGTACATTTAAGTAGTTTAAATACTTATATTTCCTGAGTTCCAATACATTTTTGAACGGTCGATTTGTCCAGGGGTTATAATTGTCATTCACGCAAACGGGAGTGTATGGATCCGTAGAAAGCCACTGAAGATGAGTAAAGCTAGTAAAACTCTTGGTTAGGGTGCGATGCACGTGGTGAGGTGTTTGATAAAAGCTTCGTAGCCAGTCGTAAGGATCTCTGACGATCACAATAAAAAGGCAGCCATCGGAATCCTTGTAATAAGATTCGGTACCCATGGAGTCTAAAATAATGCTTTTCCGGTTGTGGAGGTAGTTTGGATGAATCCAGGGTATAAAATGTTTATGACCGTACTGACTTGAATAGTTGAGGTTAAAGTTATTATTTATGATTGTCTCTACGAATTTAGTCCCTGAACATCTCTCTCCCATAAGATGGAATGAGTGAATCTCTTCACCCCCTACCTGATTAAACGAATTATCGAAACCGGCCCCTTGAACTGTTATTGCTAAAAGACAAAGTAGACTAATCCAATAGATCATAAACCCTCTATTTTGGTTAAAACAAACAAGAGATTTTGTATTTTAAAACCTTAATTTGTCAAATTAAATTTAATAGGTGGTGGTCTTTTTATTGAGATTCGCTTTCATTCATTTGAGGGGTAATAGGAATTGTTTCATTAGGATCAATATCTGATTCTAATACCGGCTCGCAATCAGGCTCTTTTATTTTAATAAAAGGAGAGAGAATCAGAGAGAAAAACAAAGAGCCAATCAGTAGCAATCCCATCCAGCTCAGAGCTTGCGTTACTGCATGTTCTTCAAATCGCTGACATAAAAATCCTGCACATGTCGGTCCAAAGCTTGTAAAACACCAAGCACAACCCATTAATAAAGCAGAAACTGTGCTAGGTTTATCAGGAACTAGTTGATGACCTAGCGAAACAATAATTGGGTTGATACTTTGTATAAAAGCCCCTAGTAGTACTAAAACAATAATTAATCCAGACATTGTAAATGAGGGGGTTTTTAATAGAGCGTAAAAAAGGATAAATGCTCCCGCAACAAAGTAGGGTAGGATTTTTTTTTGCCCAAACCTGTCACAAAGAAATCCTACACCAGGAAGCGCGCACGCAGATCCTAGAATAAAGCATAGATGAGCTCCTCCCATTATAAACCACTGGTTTGTTGTTTTACTCATCATTAAATCAGGAAGCAGAAATAAGAGAGAAAATCCGACTATGTAGGTGAAAATTTGTGTTAGATACAAAAGAGATAACGGCTTCCATTCTTTTAAAAAACGATTGGATCTCTCTACAGCGGGATTGGGACTGCTTGCAGAATTGGTTGTTGGAAATTTATGAAATGCAAGTACGATTAACATCACACAAAAAGGGATCAGTAAGATAAGCGCGTGTCCGTTGGATGCGTTAATAATTTTGGTGAATACGATTTGTGAGATCCCAAGGCCAAGCGCTCCGCCAGAGGCAAATACCAATATAGTTTTGCCTTTATGTTCCTTTGATAACAGCCCTGCATACCCCATACCTGCCGGATGAAAAGACCCCGATCCCAGCATAAGAAGTAATAGAATCCAAAAAGAGGAGGAAATAGTTGCAGTAAAGGTAATCCAAAGAATGGATGAGGCCAGAATCATCCCGAGAATTAAGATTTTTTTTCGATGACCTCTGTCGCAGAAATATCCAAATCCCAGTTGGAGAATTTCTCCAATAAAACCACTAATTCCAGCGATGAGGCCTGCTTTAGCAAGATCTATCCCTGCAATTGTTTTGTAAATTGGCCAAATTCCCATGCAGAAGTCTATAATTACATGAGAAAACCATAATACTAATAAGCTTTTTGTGAAGTATGGTAATATTATTTTTTTTGACATGTTAATAAAAAGTTTACTTATTCTTTCTTTAGTTTGATATTAATCGATAATTTCTTTTAAATCTTTAAAAAAAATAGTTTTATTCATTTACAAAAAAATAGACATGGTAAATAAGAGGATAAGTACTTTAATAAGGGGTTCTTATGGTGGTGAGGGGCATTGTATTGTTAGGATGGCTAGGGAGTTTATATTGTGTATATGGACACTCTGCCCTGTGGAATGAGGTGCTCATCCTGAGCGTTTCTAACCCCATTATTGAGCCAGCTCCTGGCGTTAGTTGTTCAACATTGAATCCGGATGAACAGCAGTTTGCGTACGGGTTAACAGATGACAATAGGGCTCTTTTTTGTACTAAGTTTACAAGCACACAGCGGGCTGCTGCTATGCAGATGACATCACAGCCATCTCCGACAGGGGCTTTAATTAGTCCCGATGAGGCTGTGCTAATCGTTGCTAAAGCAAACCAAATAGTGCCTGGTAAAGAAAGTCCCAACTTGCATCCTAGCAAATAGGATAAGTCATGCGGCAGCTTTTTTTTCTCTTTTTTTTACTTACGCTTGGACTATATGGGTCCAGTAGAGAAAGCGTATTTAGCATCACTCCCGAGCAAATGGTATTCGCATCTAAGCTCAGTGACCCGTATCGGAAACTGTATTGCTATCACTTTTCCATGCTAGAGCGTCAAGAAGCGTTAGAGAAGTGGCGATCCGAGTTAGATTCTATTAGCATGGTTGCTCAATCTAGTCCTGATGAAAGTGTCCAGGGAGTCTTTCTATTGCACGCTGGTTCTCTTAAAGAGTCAGCTTCAGCCGCTCGTCCAATTGATTAATCTTCTCTTTATTTTTCCTAGATCACCCTTGCTATTTACAATCTGTATTTTTTAATATTGGGGCGGGTATATTTATTTATTAGATTATTGATAATAAGGGGGTATTGAATGATTAGAAAAAAGAATGACAAGGGGGAATGGCTCGAGTTCTCGTTGTTACAAAACTTTCCCAATGTAGTACATGGCGTATTAGTAAAAGGATGCCTTGAAGCTGATTTTTTAGACTATTCTGGTATCCCTAGCTCTATTTCTTCTCACCAGGTGCATGGTAGTGTTGTAAAGGATATAGAAGATCTTGTCTTGGATCCCAAATCCGATGGCCTATTTACCAGGCAATCTAATATCGCTCTGTCTATTAGACATGCAGACTGTCAAGCAGCCATATTTTATGACCCTATTCAAAATGCTATCGCCAATATTCATTGCGGCTGGAGGGGCAATGTTCAGAATATTTATGAAAAAGCGATTCAAACCATGAAAGATACCCTAGGTTCGAAGGCGGAAGATTTGATTATTTGTATTTCTCCAAGCCTTGGTCCTGACCATGCTGAATTTCTCAATTTTGAAGATGAATTCCCTTTTGATTTTTGGCCTTTTCAGGTCAGACCCTGTTATTTTGATCTATGGCAGATCAGTAGAAATCAGCTGGAAGAAGCAGGGATCAGATCTAAAAATATTGAAATAGCCCAGATTTGCACGTATGACAACCCCTCTGACTTCTATTCCTATAGACTGGATAGGACGGCTCATAGGAATCATACGCTTGTCGCTTTGCGATAACAAGGGGTTTTATGAAGCAGAGGATTTGGGATTCTCCTATAACACCGAGCGATGTAGGTAGGACTGGAATCAGTTTTGAAGATATTTGCGCCTTAGAAGATGGTGTTATTTGGACAGAATCCCGACCTGAAAATGGAGGCCGTTACGCACTAGTTCAATATAATCGTACTTTTAAAGTGCAGACTCTTATTGATAAGGTCAGTGTTAAGAGCCGGGTCCATGAATATGGGGGAGGCTCTGTTAGCTACTTCAATAATACTCTCTACTTTATAAACGATACGGATCGCTCCATTTGTCAAATGGACCTTGCATCTGGTCAGATCAAAACAATCATTACCGATCGATCTATTTATTTCTCAGAGATCGCTATCGACCCATGTAACAAGTTAATATATGCGATTGGAGAAGATCACTCTGAGCCGGGCAGTATAACGAATTCTGTCTATAAGATAGACCTGAAGGATGGCTCTTATCATCCTGTGGTGGAGGGACATGATTTTGTTTCTTCCCCCCAGATATCTAAAGACGGCAGACACCTTGCTTTTATATCCTGGGATTTTCCTCATATGCCATGGGATGAAAGTGTATTATGGCAGGCAGAGATTGAGGATAATGGATCCCTATATAATATCACAAAGGTAGCAGGCAGTCCTGATGAGTCGGTCTGCCTTCCTTTATGGTCATCTGATGGGGTGTTATTTTATATCACTGATAAGACAGGATTCTGGAATCTATACCGTTTTTCTAATGGGACATCGGCTATTTTATGTTCAATGGAGGCCGATTTTGCCTATCCACAATGGAAATTGGGCAGGTATTTTTATGCTGAAGTGTATGTAGATCAAGAAAGGGCGTTAGTATCCTCTTATACGAAGGGGGGGGTAGACCACCTAGCTCTTATTGGTGTTGACAGGCCCTTTTTTAAAGATCTTGTTTGCCCATACCAAAGCATTACACATGTGGTGTGTCAGGATCAAAAGAATGTCTATTTTTTCGGCGGATCCCCTTTATCGGCCAGGGGCCTTATTAAGTTGAATATAGATGACGGGGTATATCATACCATACAAACCAGTATGCATTTTAATCTTGTAGCAGACTGGATTTCTATTCCTCGCTCGATTATTTGTTTTGATGAGATGACTCCAGGTACAGGATTATTTGCTTTATATTACCCCCCAACTAGTCCATATCATCAACCGGGCTCAATCCTGCCACCGATGATCGTCCGTGCTCATGGAGGACCTACGGCGCACGCATCCTCCCTCTTTTCTTTAGACATCCAGTTTTGGACCACACGGGGATTTGCTTTTCTCGATGTCAATTATGGGGGCAGTTCAGGATTTGGTCGTAAGTATCGGGATCGTTTAATGGGTAATTGGGGTTTAGTTGATGTAGAGGACTGTATTTTAGCAGCAGAGGATATGGTCCGACAGGGGCTAGCTGATCCGACAAAGATTGTTATTAAAGGCAGTAGCTCAGGGGCTCTTACTGCTCTTATGGCAGCTTGTTCATCTAAAGTCTTTGCTGCGGTCACCAGTTATTACGGGGTGTTAGATCTTGAGATGCTTTTGTTAGTAGGCCATAAATTTGAACAACATTATCTAGATCGATTAGTGGGTCCTTATCCAGATTGTAAATCTAGATATCTGAAGAGATCTCCCTTTTCTAATATAGATCACCTAAGATGTCCTGTTCTCCTTATCCACGGAAAAAAGGATCCTGTAGTTCCTGTTGAGGCATCTGAAAAGATGTATTGTATGCTGCAAGAACGTCATATGCCAAGTCAAATACTTCTCTTTGAAGAGGAAGGGCACGGCTTTAGAAGGGCTGAAACAATTGAGCAAGCGCTCGGGGCTGAACTAGCTTTTTACTCTAAAGCATTAAACCTGTTTTAAGGCAGGGTTGGATTCCGTATTATTTTTGGCCATACTAATAAATGGTTCTTTTACATACCCTTTATTTAGATGGATTGTATAACCACACCCTTTGAGAATACGGGGCCGCCCGAAGTGTTCTATCACGGGCCACCTTCTACATACAGCCGGTCTTGTTTTGTAGCTACCACAGCTGCCATCTTTTTTCAGGTGCCTACAACCTAGTATATGCATCCGACTGCCCTCTTCATTAGCAGGACTTGTTTCTCTTATAAAAAAACCATTCACCTGTGTTTGCCATAGAAAATAGATTTTACTTGCTAAACCTGTGGATTCGGGTAACAGAATAAAATAGCAGCAATTGCCCCTTCTTTTACACGATCCTGTCTGTTTAAATGGGGGCTTAATGATTTTTCTTGCAACCTTTTGCATCAACAGATCCAGGATTAAAATAGGCAGATAGCTCATTTGCAATAACCGGCGGATCCATTTTGGAAGCCATTGCCTTGGGATACCGTTGATTGGGCTAGGGGGCGCTGTTAGGGTTTCAGCTTGATGTAAGATGTTAGCTAAAAAGGCGTCTTGTATTTCTTGGGAGCTCATGAGTTAGCACATCTTTTTTTGGTTAGTTAAATCGATATTTTGCCTTTTTTTTTATTAGTTCTAAAGGGTGAAATCGACTTTATCGTCCTCCTATATAACAATTGGGATAATTTGAGTTAATAGGGGGTAGCGATTAATAAATCTTTTGGTATATTGATTTTTCTAACAGATCATTCCGAGCCGGTGTAGAAGTAATTTTTACTCTGCACAAGGATTTGTATCCTATTTGGATAGAGCTGTTTACAATGTTTTAAAGAAGCGTTGGTTGGTACAGACGCTTTTGATGATTAATGTACCTTACCACTAATGATACGATATAAAAGGGTTTTTATGGGATGCAAGGCTATTTATCAACTGGTTCTTTACTCTGTTTTAGGCACATTTTCTTTTTCTACTATTGCAGAAGAGCCCAATAAACCTCAGGGGAAGTCTGCCGTAATTATAGGAGGTGGGGTAGGTGCTTTAACATCTGCGATTTTTTTAGCTCGCAGTGGTGTAAGGCCTATCGTTGTTTGTGGTAAAAATCCAGGGGGAGCTCTTGCTCAGTCATCGAATGTTCAAAACTGGCCTGGTGAGTATGATATTATCGGGATTGATCTAATGAAAAAAATTCGGGACCAGGCTGAAAAAAACGGAATTATTTTACTTGATGAAGAAGCAATTTCTGTAGATTTTTCTAAAAAACCATTTACTATTGTTACACAGGGTGTTCTCGATCCTAAAAACCATAAAACAATACAGACAGAGGCTTGCATCATAGCTACAGGTAGCGAGCCGCGCCGCCTTTATGTAAAAGGGGAGAGTGAATATTGGAATAAGGGAGTATACACCTGCGCGATCTGCGATGGAAGCTTATATCAAGGTAAAACGGTAGCTGTTGTTGGAGGTGGGGATGCAGCCCTTGCTGAAGCAGAGTACTTAAGTCAGATTGCTAAGAAAGTATTTGTGATTGTCAGAAAAAACGAGCTCAAAGCTAACGAAAAGCAAAGACAGCAAGCCCTTATGTCAGCTAAAAATGTTGAATTTGTAATGAATGCTGAAGTCAAGGCAATTCAGGGGATGGAAGGTGTCCTTAAAGAAGTTGTCATAGAAAAAGAATCAGCTATCAAATTACTTTCGTTAGATGCAGTTTTTTTAGCAATAGGATCGGTGCCTAATACGCAGATCTTTAGCGGGCAATTGGAAATAGATCAAGGTGGCTATATTGTTAAGGATGAGAATTTTCAAACATCGGTCCCGGGTGTATACGTAGTGGGTGATGCTGCAGATCCATTATTTAAACAGGCTATTACTGCAGCAGGTGATGGGGCAAGAGCTGCTATAGGTGTTTCAAGCTATTTATTTGTAGAAAATAGCGTTAATGTGGCTCAGACAGAAACAGTCCAGGAAATGATCCCGGTTCAGATCGCTGAAACAATAAAGCCGGCACAGACCGAGCAAACACCAACTACATTAGCACAAACAGAGGTGTTTCCTTCTTCTATGATTGAAATTACCTCATTTGATCAATTTTCTAGTGAGGTAACAACTAGCTCGATTCCGGTATTTATTGAGTTTTATGCTTCTTGGTGCGGGCCTTGCCGTCATATCAATCCAAAACTGCAGCAATACGCAGGCGCCTTGCAAGGAAAGTGCAAGATTTTAAAAGTCAATGTCCAGACGGTTGCAAAGGTTGCAGACCTGTATAATATCCGATCGATGCCAACTCTAGTTTCTGTCAGTCGAGAAGGTAAGGAAATCGAAAGACGATCAGGTGTATCAGAGATCTTAAGTTTTTTAGATTCGTTAAAATAGAAAGAACAGAAAGTGATCGCGCTTCTAATGATATACGTTAATGGAAATCACGCCGCTTATAAATTGAGCGGCGTTTCTGCCTCCGAGTGTAATCCATGCTCCTCCTATTAATCCGATATTGTTATTGAAGTTGTATTCTAGAGCCGGAGCAATGCTGAACTGCTCGCCTGAAGGGATTCTCATAGAAGCTTTTGTCTTACCTGAAAATCGTGTTTTGTTGTTATGGATGTATAAGGTGTCCATTGCAAGCGCCCATTTTTGGGATAAATTACACTCCAGAGAGATGTCTACTTTGAATAGATTACCTGGATATACCCATCCATCGGTTGTCAGATCCCCTCCGTAGGTGTTGTTTTTTTTCACATGTGCGGATGTCCCGATAATATATGCAGTAGCCAGCCTGATGCTTAGGAAATGAATACTTTGGCCTAGCTGGATTGTAGATGCGGAAACAAGGGATGCGTTAGGAAACCACGATCCTAGGCCAGTACCATCTGTATTGTATCGATTTGGATCGAGATTATCGAATTTGCCCACAGGAGCTATTACCCCTAGGCCGAGTTTCAAGGCAGGTTTCCAGGTCTCTTGAGATGCAGGTATTAGTTGGAAAGCGAGCATCATGGGCAGGTCACCAAAGCCAAATGAGGTATGGCCATGCATCGTATTCCAGATGATTTGAGGACTTATCGCAAAACCTACTTTCGGTACCACTGGTATTTGAGCTACGACTTGAAACACATTTGTATATATTTTATCAATAGATTGGTAATGCCAATTCCTGCCGTATTCTCCGCTAACGGTGGTGTGAAAATAGTAGGGCTGAACGTTAAAATGGTCGGAAGGGACCACACTGCCAGCTGGTGCTAATAAAGGGCCTGTAAACCATGGGCTGAAAGGCCCTTTTTCTTCGACTTGCTGGATAATAGAAACACTAAAACCAGATCGGGTAGATAACAAAGCATATATGAATATAGAAAAAATAAGGGACAGAGATTTCATTAATCTATGGGGTTTGTCTTTTGCAATCACCTTTTCTTTATAAGATTTTTTGTAGAGTGACATAAAAGATCTCTATTCCAATTTCTATAAGAATAAATAAAATTAATAAACCCAGTAGAAGTTTTCCTCCGGGCAAAATTTCGTTTTGTTTCGGCTGCTTTTTGATATACCTTCCAACCCATACCATTAAGGGAGGAAATAAACCGAATAAAATGGCGCAGCTATAGCCACCTGCGAAATTGAGTGCTTGAAAAAAGATGTGAGGGTGGCTGATCGAAACAAGCAAGGGGGGAATAAAAATAATTAAACACAGTCCTATTTTATGGATCTGTGTTTTTTTTATTTTTAACCCATCTGACAGGAAGTCTAAGTAGGCAAGTGAAAGCGCAAGATACGATGTTGTGAGCGTAAAGAAAGCAAATGCTTTGCCAATATTAAATATCTGAGTGCTGCCTATAATTTGTTTTAAAGGCCAGACTGCATTTTGACCTAGTTCTTTCGCTTTATGCAAGCCCTCTATCGGAACGATCCCCAATATTAACACCTCCCATACCAAATAGACAACGAGTGGAATAGTCGTTCCTAAAATAATTGCCAGCTTTACCTTTTTGACATTTCTTTCCATATAGGTCATCAAAGTTGGGATAATCACCTGATAGGTAAAGGCTGTAAATATAATTGGTATGGCAATCCATGACTTAGACCAGTTGCTTTTGAGTAATAACTCGGTATTTACATGGCTGTGTGAAAATAGAATGAATAAAACATAAGAGGTTACGACCCCGATCATTAATATAAGGTTGACTCTATCAACACAGTGGGTCCCGAGGTAGATAATCGGTGCAAATAGAATGACATAAACACAATCAGCCATCCACCGAGGAATCGCCCCCTTGGTTATTTCATGTAAGACATCACCGCCACCGGCTATGTGCGCAATCATCACTGTAACGAATAAAAACAGATAAAAGACCCAGCATATTCCCCTCCCCCAAGGCCCAAGTAAACGGTAGGCCATCGTAATGAGGTTCGCATCTTTTGGCATCCACTGACATACTTCGAGCAGAGCAAGCCCGGTGCAAAGCATAAAGAGCCAGCACAGTAGATAGATCGACATGGAAGGAAAAAAGCCAGCTTCTCCAGTAGCGATAGGAAGGGCAAGCATCCCGACTCCTATAGTCGTTCCTGCAATTAATAAGGTGCCTCCTACCACGTGGCCCATGCTGTGAAAGATCTTCATATGTCCTCGTATTTTGCTCTTATCCTGAAAATTGCACAGTAAACGAATTTATGTAATTTTTCCTACAGGAAAAGAAGGATGGCAAAACCTATCACGGTACTGATCGATACAGATGATTTCTCGATTGATCTGTTTTAAAAAATGGTATCGCTAGATTTTCTTAAACCTGGTATTTCTATGACCTGATCAACCTTTTTTCAATAGATTATGTTTCCTATGTTAAGGTGCCCTGATGAAAATAGAAAAGATGAGCCTTCCGGGTGTGATAAAAATTCATCCGAGAGTCTTTGTAGATGAAAGAGGTTTTTTTTATGAGAGTTTCTCAAACCCAATATGGGAGGAATTTGGAATACCCTCTTGCTATGTCCAGGATAACCATTCTTTTTCTCATGAAGGGGTTCTAAGGGGGATGCACTTTCAACGGGGGCAGGCTAAACTTATCCATGTAATCGCAGGTTGTATTTATGACGTCTTTGTCGATATTTGCCCAGAATCTGCTACTTTCGGTAAGTGGCAGGGTGTTTTGTTGGATTCGATGGACAATCAGTTGTTGTTGATTCCAGATGGATACGCACACGGATTTTATGTAATGAGCGATCAGGCTCATGTGGTATATAAAGTCAGTGATGTATACAACCCGTTAAAGGAAAAGGGTTTTCGGTATGACGATCCTCATATCGGCATTGAGTGGCCAAAAGGAAATAGAACTGTTTCTGAAAGAGACCTTAATGCTCCTTTTTTTTCTGAGGTGATCAGATGAAAATTTGGGTACTCGGTGCAAACGGTATGGTTGCCACCTCCGTTACAGCTTTTTTAAAAAGGAAGGGGATAGATTTTGTTGCATCTAGTAAAGAAGCAGTCGATATCACCGCGTTTGATTCTTTAGAAAAAGGGTTTCAATTGATCGGGCCGTCGCATGTTATTAACTGCGCAGCGTATACTCGGGTGGATGATGCACAGACTCAACAAGAGCTTGCCATGCGTGTCAATGCAGAGGGCCCTGGGATCCTGGGAAGGCTCGCCCGTATATACGGCTCACGTGTAATCCATATTTCTACAGACTATGTTTTTTCAGGCAAAGAGCACCGCCCCTTTAAAGAGGAGGATGTAACATGTCCGGTTAACTACTACGGAATTACTAAGGCTGAAGGGGAGCTTTCACTTTTAGAGCAACTGCCTTCTGCCTGTATTGTTAGAACATCGTGGGTTTATGGTATGGGTGGCAAGAGCTTTCTCTCTTCGATAGTCCATTTATTGCAGACAGAGCAGGTCTTGCATGTAGTAGATGATCAAATAGGACGTCCCACCTTCTGTAACGATCTAGTAGAAGCCCTCTATGAGCTCAGAGACAGCTCGGGGATTTATCATTTTGCATCAGGGGGTGCTGGGTCAAGGTATGAGATTGCATGTGCTATTTTTTCATTCATGAAAAAACATAACCTGCCCCTAATATGCAAGGAGATCATTCCGGTGTCTTCTTCTAATGCTTCATCGCGCGCTCCAAGGCCCTTGTATTCTGTTCTTGATACCGCAAAATATGAACGGGAATTTCATAAGAAACCAAGGGAATGGATCGATACTCTTGGGGAATTGTTTTCATGATACGTCATGTAGAGAATATCCTCGTTACAGGAGGGTCTGGCTTTATTGGTTCTGCCTTTATTCGTTATATCCTTTCCTTTAACTCGGAGGTGGTAAGGGTTGTCAATCTTGATTTACTCACCTACGCTTCAAATCCTTGCAATCTCATGGGTTTTGAAAGAGATCCTCGTTATTATTTTATCCAAGGGGATATCAATGATGAAGCTCTTGTAGAGCAGTTGTGTCTTCAGCATAATATTGATACGATCGTTCACTTTGCAGCTGAAACCCACGTGGATAAAAGTATTGAATCGGTCTGGCAGTTTATAAAAACTAATATTGAAGGGACTGTCCATCTATTAGAGGTAGCGCGCCGCCTGCCGCTTGTCCATTTTCATCATGTATCAACAGATGAAGTATATGGTTCTCTAGAGGATATAGGCTCCTTTAATGAATTATCACTCATTCAGCCTAACTCTCCGTATGCCGCTTCAAAAGCGTCATCGGATCACTTTGTCAGATGTTATGCCCATACCTATAACCTTAGCTGCACCCTATCCCACTGTAGTAATAATTATGGACCTGGCCAGCATAATGAAAAATTTATTCCAAGAGTTCTGTCCTCTCTTTTTCACAGCTTTCCGATACCCATTTATGGGACAGGAAGGCATATTCGTAACTGGCTCTTTGTTGAGGATCATGTCGATGCTCTCTGGAAGGTCATAAAATATGGACAAGGCTCCGATGTCTACAACATAGGAAGTTCTTTTGAGTCGACTAATATTGACCTTGTCCATACGATTATTGGGGCATATAGCATGCAGACTGGGCGCAGTGCAGATTCTTTCAAAGAGCTCATCTCTTTTGTTGAGGACCGCCCAGGGCATGATTTTAGATATAGCATTGACTCTAGCAAGATACAGAGAGATTTAGGTTGGGCTGCGAAACATCAGTTTGATCAAGCTCTCATTAAAACAATAGATTGGTATCTCAAAAATCCAGCAACGTTGCATTCCAGTAGGTAATAGATGTGGAAAGATAAAAAAGTGGTTTGTGTGATTCCTGCGCGACTGCAGTCATCCCGCTTTCCTAGAAAGATTTTAGCTCCCCTTAACGGTAGGCCTCTTATACATTGGGTATGGGATGCTGCTAGAGGTGTTTCTTTTTTTGATGATGTAGTATTCGCTATAGATTCCGAGGAGACGGCTAAGATAATCGAAGGCTTTGGTGGGCGCTTTTTTATGACATCTCTAGAATGCTCCTCTGGCACCGACCGCCTCATTGAGCTTCAAAAGAAGGGTCTTCTTCAAGCAGATATCTGGGTCAACTGGCAAGCTGATGGTCCTTTTATTAAAGAATCTACCATTCATGACCTTTTGCAAAGCTCCCATCATGATGGGGCAGATGTTTGGACATTAAAAAAACACCTCTCTAGCCTAGAGGATATAGAGTCTGCCGAGGTCTCTAAGGTTGTGTGTGATAGGTGGGGGCGCGCTCTTTATTTTTCCAGATCCACCCTCCCATTTTATCGGAAAGTTCCCCCTCAAAAAGAAAAAGTTTACTATAAGCACGTAGGCCTTTATGCCTATTCTAACTCTGGCTTGGAAAAAATCGGACACCTTCCAGTATGTGATTTAGAGGTGATCGAGCAGCTGGAGCAGTTACGGTTTTTATTTAATGGTCTCCATGTGCAAGTCCATGAAACTCAGTATGAAACATTAGAGATCGATTTGCCAGAGCACCTAGATAAGGCCCGGGCCTTTTTCGGTAAATAAGACGGTTTCTTCAAAGGTTTGGACCAAAAATCGTGGTAATTCAAAATAAAGCTCGAAATTCTAATCTTTTCAAAATCTTATCTTATCCAACCTGTTCGTTATCAGGTTTTTGAAAAATTATTCGAATAGTTTAATGTCTTTAAATATTATTAGTTATTTTTTGTTAATATATATATTATATGTGCGATTTAAGTATTTAGATTTTTCTGTTTATTTCATAAATCTAATTAAAAAATAATGAGTGTAAAATGGCGATTTATAGAACCGACATAGAAAGTTTAACGGGGCCTTATTTTTATAGTGATCAAGCATTTGGGATCCAGAAATTCCTTGATATTGATCGGACTATTGGACAGGACTACCAGGTCTTTAAATACATCGGTAGCTATACTGAAATACAAGACCCAGCTCTTAATAAATTAGCGAGAATTCCTTTGCTTGGGATAGTTGCTGGAATCGGAAGAATTGCCTTAGGTGTAATCCATATTCTTGGACATCTTTTAGCGGCCCCTTTTGCTAGAGAACAGGGCAATCTAGGCCATGCTGCTAAGGGAGGGTGTGAAATTTTAAGAGGGGTTATTGAATCGATCCCAATTATAGGAAGAATATTTGCGAATACATATAGTCCAGATCCTCATACCGCAAAAAGTAGACTTGGAATATCATGTTCTGGTAATTACTTTATCATGAAAATCTATAATCCGAGCCGACCTGATACTTTAGATAAGTACAGCAATAATTGGAATCCTTTGCACATCATCAATGTAATCAACTTACCCGAAAGAAATATCACGAAAGGGATTATCAAAGATGAGAGCCTACTTCATCTTTACCCAGTCGAGAGTAAAGAAACGTCGGGCTGCGTTGAAAGATTTGTTTACCTAACTGAGGAAGGGCAGTTGGCGTGCCAAGGAGAGATCCCAGCGGGATAGTCCGCATATAGAGGTCTTTTTTTCCTTTTTAAATAAGGTATAACATATATAGCCAATACTTGATGTGACTGGTTTAATAAAAGGATATGAAACACACCCACTCACAGAGGATTAGAAGAAATCCGGTTGGGTAGTTTATGGGATTTTTTGCCTTTATTGAGGAGTCTGTCTATCTTATATCGTAGTTAAGTGGAAAATGTGACTTGCTGGGTAGCCTTAAGTCAAACATGGCCTATCTGACCTTGAGTCAATTTATACCAAATAGCTTCTATAAAGTTCTTGTTCATGTCATCATTGATTTTTTTAATAAGCCTTACCATGTAAAAGAGGTGGGCTTCTTCTGCAGTGTTTAAAAAAGATGTTATTCGAGTCTAAGGCGTGAGATTAAATTTATGGGGTATTATATATAACATTCTGATTATCAACGATTAATAAGGATTAAAGCTGTTATCCATTTTTTCTGAAAAAAAGCTGTTATTTATCGGAGGCATCCCAATTGTTTTGATATGGTGATTGCAGGTTGAGATATACCGAACTTTCGGGTATTATAGGTTTACTTCCCCTTTAATCGGCAGGTTTTATGACGACAGAGCAACTCCTTAAGGATAAGTCTGACTATAAGTATGGTTTTTCGACTCCTATTGAAACAGAAAGCTTCCCCAAGGGGCTGTCTGAAGAAACTGTTCGAGCTATTTCCGCAAAAAAAAACGAACCCCCCTTTCTTCTCGACTTTCGTTTAAAAGCATTCAAGCTTTGGACGGAGATGGAGGAACCTTCTTGGAGTCATTGCAAATACACTCCCATTGATTATCAAGATATCACGTATTATTCAGCTCCTAAAAAAAAGCAGGAGCTATCGAGCTTGAGCGAGGTAGATCCAGAGCTTTTAAAAACGTTTGAGCGACTCGGGGTCCCTTTAGATGAACAAAAGCGTTTAACAAACGTTGCGGTCGATGTTGTTTTTGACTCAGTCTCTCTTGGTACGACATTCCACAAGACTCTCCAAGAAGCAGGTGTTGTGTTATGTCCCATTTCTGAGGCAGTCCATAAATACCCCGATCTCATAGAAAAGTATCTAGGAAGTGTCGTTCCAATTGGAGACAACTTTTTTTCTGCTTTAAACTCGGCTGTCTTTTCTGATGGATCTTTTGTTTATATTCCAAAGGGTGTCCGCTGCCCTATGGAGCTATCTACATATTTCCGGATCAATGATAAAACCAGTGGTCAATTTGAAAGGACCTTGATTATCGCAGAGGAAGGATCGAGCGTCAGCTACCTAGAAGGTTGTACTGCCCCTGCTTATGATAATAATCAGCTGCATGCAGCCGTTGTTGAACTTGTTGCCCTAGACCGTGCAGAAATTAAGTATTCGACCGTGCAAAACTGGTATTCAGGTAATCCCTTAACGGGTAAGGGTGGCATTTATAATTTTGTCACTAAGAGAGGCAGATGTCAGGGATATAAGTCGAAGATCTGTTGGACTCAGGTGGAAGCTGGAGCTGCCATTACTTGGAAATATCCAAGCTGTATTTTGCAAGGTGATGAATCAGTGGGCGAGTTTTATTCTGTTGCCCTAACCAATGGGTATATGCAGGCCGATACGGGCACTAAAATGATTCATATCGGGCAAAATACTAAGTCCACGATTATCTCTAAAGGGATCTCAGCAGACCAATCTCATAACACGTATAGAGGTCTTGTAAAAGTGGCTCCCAAAGCTAAAAACAGCAGGAACTACACTCAGTGTGACTCGATGCTAGTGGGAGATAAGTGCTCTGCAAATACCTTCCCGTATATTGAAGTTGCCAATACATCGAGCCAGGTCGAGCATGAGGCGTCAACTTCTCGTATGAATGAGGAACAACTTTTTTATTTGCAGTCACGCGGTGTCACTCGGGAAGATGCGATCAATATGATTGTGAACGGATTTTGTAAGGATGTCATTAAAGAGCTGCCTTTAGAGTTTGCAGCCGAAGCTCAGAAGCTCCTTACGTTGAAGTTAGAAAATTCGGTAGGATAGAAATAAACCAGTATAACGGATGGATGTACCATGATTGAAATTAAAGATTTGCATGCGTCAACAGGTGGTAAGGAAATTCTTAAGGGACTAAACCTTCATATCAAAGACGGAGAGATTCATACGATCATGGGTCCTAACGGAGCTGGTAAATCGACCCTTGCCAAGGTATTAGCTGGAGATCCAGCGTATGAGGTCACTCGAGGCGAGATCTGGTTTAAAGGTCAGAATGTGCTTGAGATGGAGCCGGAGGTAAGAGCTCATCTGGGGATATTCATGGGCTTTCAGTATCCATTAGAAATTCCTGGCATTAACAACGTTAAATTTTTATTTGCCTGCTATAATGCAAAAAGAAAAGCAAACGGACAGACTCTTGTATCTGAAGAGCAGTTTGACAGCATCCTCGAAGAGAAAATGAATCTTGTGGAGATGCGTTCAGAATTTAAAGATAGGAGTCTTAATGAAGGCTTTTCTGGTGGGGAAAAGAAAAGAAATGAGATTTTACAGATGGCGGTACTCGACCCATCCTTTGCTATTTTAGATGAAACCGATTCAGGCCTCGATATCGATGCGATGCGTATTGTAGCTGAAGGGGTAAACCGGTTATTTAAGGCAGATAAGGCCCTTCTATTAATTACACACTATCAAAGGCTGCTTGATTATATCAAAACACATTTCGTTCATATTATGGTCGATGGTCGGATCATCTGCACAGGTGGCCCTGAGCTAGCCCTTGAGTTAGAGTCGCAAGGCTATGAAGCATTAATTGCAGCAAAGGGGTAGATCAGTGATGGCGGCAGCAATAGATCAACCACTACAGCCTTTTTGTCAGGTGGCAGAAAAGATGTTTTCCAAGGGGATTGTAGACCCTTTTAGAGCTAAAGCATGGAAACGGCTTTTGCAAATCGGCTGGCCTGATAAAAAAAATGAAGCCTTTACCTACGTTCCGATGCGCCAGCTATACTCTCTTGAGTATCCGTTAGCAGAATCTATATCTATCGATCCGGATCTAATCGACGCATATATTTTACCTGAATGCAAAGAATCTGTGATTGTTTTTGTAGATGGAAGCTTTTCTCAGCAGCTGTCGTGTGTATCGGCTCTACCACTCTCTGTAGCCATCCGCTCTTTGCAAGAGGCTCAAAAGGGAAGTTACGCAAGCTTTCTTCAGAGAAGATATCAACAAAGACTAGAGATAGAAGAAGACCCATTTGTTTTATTGAACCTTGCGATGAGCCATGAGGGAGCCTTTATTTTTATACCTCCCCATATAGAGCTTGCCTGTCCAATACAATGTCTATTTGTTTATACACAAAGGAATGCTTCAAGTTTTCCTAAAGTGCAGATCGCAGCTGGTGCTCATTCTAAGTTGTCTTTGATTACCACCTCTGCCTACCTTAATGGTGCAGATAAGGGCTTATCGAGCGCACTTATTGATATCGGACTCGATGAAGGCAGCTATTTCTCCCATACAGTATCTACCGACAATCCAGCCGATGTGTGGGGATTTTATGCTGTGCGGGCATCTTTAAAGAAAAAAAGTAAGCTTGACTGTAAGAATTTAGTCACTGGTGGCAAAAATAGCCGCCAAGATTATCGCTTTACCTTAGTAGGGGAAGGGGCAGATGCCTGTGTTACAGGTCTTGGCTTTCTTGAGAAAAATCAGCAGGCACACGTTCATGTGATCGTCGATCACCAGGCTCCTTCTTGTACTTCGAATCAATTTTTTAAAACGGTTTTATCTGATGTGTCCAGATCAAGTTTTACTGGCAAGATTTTGGTTCGTCAGCAGGCTCAAAAAACGCAGGCCTACCAGCTGAATAATAGCCTCCTCTTAACAGAGGGTACGATCGCCAATAGCAAGCCGGGACTTGAGATTTTAGCCGATGATGTTAAAGCCTCTCATGGAGCAACTGTCAGTCAGCTCGATGAAGATCAGCTGTTTTATTTGAAAACCAGAGGTCTGTCTCAAGAAACAGCCAAGCACCTTTTAGTCCTTGGCTTTTGCAATGATATTGTCGATAGAATCGAAACACCCTCGGTAAAAAATCAGATCCTACTATCGATTAAAAAATACTTACAACAGCAAAATGTATGAGTTATCTGCCCGTCTCCTCGTGTCGTGATTGCTTCCCTATGCTGAAGAAGTCGATGCACGCTCACCCCCTTATTTATTTAGATTCAGCGGCTACAACGCAAAAGCCACAAAGTATGATCGATGCTATAGCCTCTTTTTATACTGACCAGTATGCCACCGTACACAGGGCTGTCTATGAAATAGCTGCTCAAGCGACCTTAATGTACGATCTATCGAGACAGAAGGTTCAAAAGTTTATTCATGCAGAGCATTTTGATGAGGTGATTTTTACAAGAGGAACTACCGAGTCGATTAATTTAGTAGCTACCTGTTTTAGCAAAGCCTTTATCCAATCAGGTGATGAAATTCTTATAAGTGAGACAGAGCATCACTCTAATATTGTCCCATGGCAAATGGTCTGCGAGGAAAAAGGAGCTGTTTTAAAAGTCATCCCTTCAAATGGTCATGGAGAAACTGACCTAGATCAGTTCAAAGGGCTCTTATCAGAAAAAACAAAAATTGTGGCCATCGCTCATGTCTCAAATGTAACAGGGACGATTCATCCGATTAAACAGATGATCGCTATAGCACATGAAAAAGGCATACCTGTACTTATTGATGGGGCTCAGAGCATTAGTCATATGACTGTCGATGTTCAAGATTTAGACGCTGATTTTTACGTTTTTTCAGGACACAAAGCCTATGGACCGACAGGAATAGGAGTCCTTTATGGTAAAAGGCGCTGGCTTGAGAAAATGCCTCCTTACCACGGTGGCGGCGATATGGTAGATCGTGTAGATTTTACCCGCACTACCTATCAAAAAGCTCCGTTAAAGTTCGAAGCTGGGACCCCTTTGATTGCTGAGGTAATCGGTCTTGGTGCGGCTATAGATTTTATCGATTCAATAGGAAGAGAGCGAATTGCTGCATGGGAGATTGAGCTCTTGCATTATGCTACGCAAAAGATGCAAGCGATACAGGGTTTATCGATTATTGGGCAGTCATTAAATAAGGGGCCTATTTTGACCTTTAGTATTGAGGGGATCCATCCTCTCGATCTTGGCACTATGCTCAGTTTAAAAGGTGTTGCTATCAGAACAGGGCATATGTGCGCGCAGCCTACAATGAAAAAATATGGGCATACTGCTTTATCCCGTATTTCTTTTGGGGTCTACAATCAAATTGAAGAGATCGATCAGTTTATTCAGATTTTGCAAGAGACTCTCCTTCTTTTGCGCCCTTGCCTGTCTTATTAAATAAAAAGACCCAAGGTCAAGGACCTGGGGTCTTTTTATAATTAACGACTATTCTATCGATTAGAAATCAAGTCTGAATGAAAGAGTATAACCTTGGATTGTAAGATCACCTTGGTTAGCAATAACAATTCCTGAATTCACAGGATGTATCAAACGGTCAAATTGGTTTTGTCCGAAAAACATTAAGTTCTCCCAGCCAGCTTGCACAGAGAAATGGCAACGATCATCTGCAAACATACGCTCCCAGCGGAGACCTAGTTGAATTTCTGCGATCGCTCTACCAACTCTTGTCGAATGCTTATTATCGACATATGTTGTTGTAGCTGTTCCTTGTTTTTGATCTACTTCAAAAAAACCATAAAGAAGTGATAGGGCAGTATTACCAAAGATACTAAAGCCACATCCAAGACCCCATTGTGAATTAAGACCTGGTCTAAGGCCGATACCCCAGTAATCATTGGCGATGTTGACTCGATAGTTGCCTTCTTCATATCCTTTATATCTAACATTGAGATCTTGGTAAATCCAGGTTGTCTGCGGTCCAATAAATGGACGCAGGGTCAGCCACTTACTTACAAAAAATTCTCTGCCCAGTTCCAGATCGATCATATTAAGATTGAATGTCAGTTTTGACCTAGCTGAGGAGGGAACGCCTGGAGACGAATTTATTACAGGAGATGGCTTTGCAAGTGTAGGGTATAGAACATCGTTGCCAGCATGAGTATGTCCTTGTGCTTTAGAATGGAAGTAGGTCCAGTGCGCATGCAGGTCCCATCCATCATGAGGAGTGTTCAAGCCGATGCCGAGTCTCACACCTGGTTCCCAATGATAGTGCATTTCTTTAGTCGATGAATCGGATAGATCAGCTCCTTTATTTTTGATCACGTAAGGAAGACCATTTTCATGGGCTTGCCATATCAAAAGGTCGGCTGTGAAGAACATATCGGCGCCATCTTTCACTTCAGGGCGTCCTGATGGGTTAATCATAGAGCTCGCGCCCTTTCTTTGTTCCAGCGCGCTTACGCGGTTTTCTAGGTTGCGTACCTGCGCGTCACTGGCATCTGCAGATAAAGCTGCAGATGCAGTAAGTAATGCTATAGTGCTAACAGATGTAAATAGTTGATGCATCTCGGTTCCTCCAGATAGGTTCATATAATTCATGTTCTTTCATGAATGAGAAACGAATGTACAAAATGCAGGAAAAAAAAGGTAGTATCATTTCTATAAACAGCTAATGTGATTCTTTTTTTCTTATTAAAAGTCCATTCGCATGGATAAGGTGGCTCCTTGCACACTTAAGTCATTATGTTCTTGTGTAAAACGTCCAACATTTGTGGAATCTGTAAATGACATGAATTCACCTTGGCTAAAAAAGAGATGTTGCTCCCATCCAGCTGTAATAGAGAAGTTCTTTTCACTTTTAGCTGTTGAGCATTTACATACGCTAGCTTTTTTGCTTTTACACACATTGGAATCCCAACGTAGTCCTAATTGCACATCAGTGATCGCTCTTCCAGCGTAATAATGAGGGGATAAATCTGTTACTGTAAGATCATCGGCTGTTTCTTCGTGTTTTAAGTTGAACTCTCCGTAGATAAGTGAGGCAGCTAGATTTCCAAATACACTTAAACCATATCCCATCCAAAACTGAGTGTTCAGCCCTATTCTAGGGCCCATCCCCCAGTAGTTATTTTTCATATTTACATAATAACGTTCAGCTGTGAAAGGGGCCATAACCCTAGAGTATTTTACTTTATATTTTTGATGGATCCAAGCCGTTTTTGTTCCGATAAAAGGTCTAAATGAAACCCATTTTGCAGGGATTAGAGTTTTCCCAAGTTCTAAATCGAGAATATTTAAGGATAGATTCCAATTGGCGTGGGCAGATTCGATATAAGGGATAGAATTATCAATGTTATTTGCACTAATAAGATTGGGAAGTAAAAAATTGCTTGCATCTTTTCGAGTGTGCGCTTTTGCAGTGTCTTGAAACCAAGTATAGTTCATACAGGTATCCCAACCACCATGTGGTATGTGGAATCCAGCGCCGACACGAAAACCATAGTCCCATCTAAAGTCAGGGTCTTTTATTTCCCCTTTACCGACCTTATTATAAGATGATGTAGTTGTCGCATAGGATAACCCTGACTCGCTTGCTGTCCAAAAAAGAGCGTCTGCAGATAAAAGAAACCCTTCATAGACAGGTCGATTTTTTTTAGCGATCAAGCAGTCATTTTGAGGCTGCTCTGGGTTATCAGAGGATATTGTGTCAATCGAGGTAAAGGCTGAGGATATCAATCCAATAAGAGATAAAGAGAGGGGATAGATTATATAGCTAGATTTCATAATATATTTCCTTGTATTAAGTTATTCGTTGTCAGCTGGTGTATGTCTATTAGAAATCCAGTCTTAAACCAAATGTCCATCCTTGAAATGACAGATCGCCTTGGTTTTGTAGAAACTGCCCAATTTCTTGATTACTAGTAAAGCGCATAAATTGATTCTGTGAAAAAAACAGAACTTGTTGCCACCCTGCATGGACACCTAAATGAAAGGCATCGTTTAAAAACATATAATCCCATTTAAGGCCCAGCTCTACATCTGTTGCAGCCTTGGTCGCATGAAAGCTATTTAATGCATTTTTCTGCTGTATACCTTCTGCTGTTTCTTCAGTATATGAAGTTTCAGTATCTCTCACGTGAAAAAAACCGTATAACAAAGCGATAGAGGCGTTGCCGTATAAACTCCATCCGCTGCCAAATCCCCAATCTGTATTGATCCCAAAACGAGGGCCAAAGCCGAAATATTTATTTAGTAGATGTGCCTGGTATTGAGCATAGATGATGTTATTTTGGTCAGCGGCGTTTGCTATGTTTTTGTAGTCTATGTCGTAATGCTGTTTAATCCAAGCTGAGCGCATACCACAGAATGGGCGGATTGACAGCCATTTGCCTACATAAAATTCTCTGCCCATCGATAAATCAAGCATATTAAAATTCATATGCCATCTGCCAAGGGCCCACTGAGCTGTTGATAGATCCCCTATAGCAGAGGGGCTGATAAAGGTAGTAAAAAGGGTCAATTCTCCACCTTGATATGAATGCTTTGAGTGTGTTGATTCTTCAAAACCTGTCCAAGATAGGCGGGCATCCCAACCATCGTGAGATAAATTGCATCCAAGACCCACTTCAAAGCCTGAATCATATTTAAAATCTGGGGATTTAACTCCCCCTTCTGTAACGGTTTGTTGTGCTGAACCTTTTTGACGGATCACATAAGCAAGACCTGAAGTATTAGGCTTCCAGAGGAGGTAGTTGCCCATAATAAATAGATCAAACCCGTCATTTACTTCAGGGCGTGCTGAAGGGGGAATTAAGGGTGTTTGATCGGTGGCGGAGGAAGTCGTTACGATATGTTTAGTTGCTCTATCGCTCGTATCGGTATTTTCGTAATCGGCGTATGTAAGGGAAGCTGCTGAAAGGAAGAGGCTAGACAAGATAGGAGATATATTTTTTATTTCCATAGGACCTTACGTTATTTTTGTGTGGATAAAACAAGTTACATCACAAAAGAGAGTTGGGACCTAAAGTAAGATGTCAAAAATATTTTGGTCAATGCAATTCTAAAGAAAAATTAGATTCGAGTGGTCTGGAAGACTCTATTGATTTCTTTCATCCATAATAAGGTTTCTTTTCCCATCTGTTGAAGGATAAACATCCAAGCAGCACAGAGAACGGCAAGGCCGATTAATGATTTTAAAGACATCCCTAGAAATACAATTTGTACTTGAGGTGCAAGTCGATTAGCGATTCCAAGAAACACTTCAGTCATTAAAATAGCTAAAAGAGACGGGGCTGCAAGTTGAATCGATAAGGCCATTACTTTTGATAGAACCCCTGTAATTATTTCCCAAATCGGTTGTTTCATGTGAAAGAATACAGGATTAATAAACCCGTCTGCTGGGATAACATTATAAGAGTCTAGTATCCCGTCAAACAACATTAATGGTCCATTTAAGTTGTAGAAGATCACAATTAAAACGTAATTGTAAAGGATTCCTATAGGTGAGGTTTGCTCTTGCGACGAGGGATCTGTTACTTGTAACGAAGAGGATCCCCTTAGGAAATCAATTAAGCTCCCCGATGCCAGAGCCACATAAAATGGAACTGATACAAGTAGCCCTAGGATGAAACCTATCAAGATTTCTTTGAGAAAGAGGATAATATATACAATGTTAAAATCGGGTGTCGTTTGGCTTTTTATCGTAACATGAGGCAATAGAATAATTGTCAGGCAGATGCTTAAGCCTAGTTTTACTCCCGAAGGGAGTTTTGACCCAAAAAATGGTGCAAATACAACTACTGGAATAATTCGCGCCATACCTAGAAAAAATAAGGTAAGCATCGAGCTTGGGGCGTACTCAGCCAGCTGCGAATAAAATGAAGTGTAGTCTGCTGCAGCAAGCATCGTATGTCCTAGTAACTAGCCCATTTAAAAAAGTTCATAAAGATATTACTAGTGTACTGCATAATTTGCGCACTTAGCCATCCCCCCATAATCATAAGGGTCAGCATAACAGCCACAAGTTTTACCATAAAAGATAGCGTTTGTTCTTGAATTTGTGTAGCTGCTTGGAAGACGGCTACAAATAAACCAAGGATCGTACTGATAATAATCGGTGGTCCTGATAGTAGGAGGATCAGAATCAGAGCCTGATAACTTAACTGATAAATTTCTGAGCTATACATGGTTCCTCTTTTATATTATTACCGAAAGGATAGTACAAGACCTTGAATAATGAGTGTCCATCCATCTACCATTACAATAAGAAGTAATTTAAGAGGTAGCGCGATCGTTAAAGGAGATAGCATCATCATCCCCATGGCAAGTAAGATGTTGGATGTCACAAGATCGATTACAAAAAAGGGAAGATAAATCAAAACACCGACCTCAAAAGCAGCTTTTAATTGAGAGGTAATATACGAGGGAATAACTACAATAAAGTCTGTTGGTTTTAGGTTAGCTCTAAAATTCTCGGGGAATGATTTATAAGCTAGTTGATAAAAGCCATTGATATGTTTGCCGGAGGTGTTTCTTTGTAAAAAATCTCTTAGAGGCTCTTTTGCTTTATCGATCACTGTTATCATGAAGTTCGCTGAGTCAGCAGAAAGAAGGGTTTTAGGTTGGTTGGCGTTGATGTATTCAGATGAGGCGTTATACATAGCAAGACCGGTTGGAAACATCACGTAGATCGTTACGAGCAAAGCGATACCATTTAATACTTGGTTCGGAGGAGCTTGTTGAACACCAATTGCGTTACGCAGCAAAGATAAAACAATAACTACTTTCATGTATGAGGTAAGCAACATCACCGCAAAGGGTAGGACTGATAACCCTGCAATGAGAGAGACCTGTGTGACAAGGCTTGGGGCTGAACCGTCATTAGAACTTGTATTTTGGGTTATTAACGACCCATTAGTTGGATCCTCAGCAAATGCTTCATGACAAAAGCAAGCAAGGATACAGGTAAGCAAGAAGGAGTAAAGGATTCTTTTTCCATGCAACATATTGGTAGTCTGCCTTTATTATACGGATGATTTTTGCTCAGTATATGCAGAGAGCCTATTGCCCC
Organism: Chlamydia trachomatis; assembly: GCA_945875745.1. Classification (GTDB taxonomy): domain Bacteria; phylum Chlamydiota; class Chlamydiia; order Chlamydiales; family Rhabdochlamydiaceae; genus VGMB01. The sequence continues at coordinate 16,239 of CAMCLJ010000001.1, read as the reverse complement.
AAAGGTTTTTTTAAATAAATAAAGGGCCCGTATTAAATTTTGATGTATTTTTCAAAAGCAGATTCGAGAGCTCTCCATTGATTTTCGATCGTGGCGTTAATGATCCCCGACTCTGTTTCTATGATACATCCACCAGGACTGATATCATTTCTTTCTTGAATAGTCAGACTTTGCAGGTGCTCAAAATGCTCTTTGAGGAGGGGTTTATTTTCTTCTAGGATTTGCTTGTCTTCTTTGTTAACAAAGATTTTTACTTTATGATTTTGTTTTACTGGAGCCAGAGATTGAATCACGATATCGACAATCGTTTCCGGATGTTGCTTTAGCTCTGTAGCAACAATTTTTTTTGCAGCTTTTAAAGCGATCGGAATAATTGCTTTTTGCGTTTCATGATGGATTTTGCGGAGTTGAATTTCAAACTGCATAAGATGTTGGTTAAAGCGGGTAAGTCCTTCGTTATAACCTTGGTCATAAGCTTGTTTGCGAAGATCTTCACATTCTTTTTCTACTTGCAATCGATAAGTCGCCGCATCTTCTTGTGCTTTTTGCAGAATTTCTTGCGCGCTAACTAATTGACCGAATTCTTCAGAGGGAATGATTTTTTGATTAGATGCAAAATGGATATCACCTTGATAGAGTAATGAGAAAAATTTCATAAAAAATCTTTGGATGAGGTTTTTTGTATAAGCGGCAGGATTTCTAATATTTGATTAGAAAGTAGGGCCGCTGCTTTAGGATGGTTTAGTGGTTTGCAGAGGGTATTAAATATGTTGTATTCTTGCCAAGGGATGGTGCGGCTAATGTACCAGATAAGCGATGGATCTTCGACGCTAAGAGCTTTGGCTAATCTGTTAAGGCCTCTATGGTATACGACTGTGAAAAGAGCATCTGCTGTCCCATCCCATTTAGCAAGCTCCATTCTTTTAAAGAGCACAGGTTCTGTTTTTTGTGATAGGCTTTTGAGGTATAGCATTTTGTCTTCAGATAGGGAGGCGTGAATTTTTTTTATTTTTACTGTATCGATAATTTGTTTCATTTCAACAGCTAGATCGTGAATTCCTAAGTATTCAATAAGCTGTTGGATTTTTCCTTGAGATAATTCCAGTAAATTATTCAAGGGGGAATGAGGCAAGAGATCTAGGGGGATGATATGTTCAGATCCTTGAAATAGTGTATCGATCAGGGCATCTTGTAGATAATTTTTGCCACAATCGCGTAGAGGGGTCAGATCTTTAGAATATAGTAATGCATTTTGAATGGGTTTGCAAACCGATTGGGGAAGGCTAGATAAAAAAAGACCCACATCTATTTCTGGTAGGGTTCGTAAAAATGAAGTAAACCAAGTGGGATGAAACAGCTTGAGTAGTAACTGCCTGTCATAGATTCTTGATATAGGGTCTTGATCTGACGGTCGTAGGTTCCCGACCAGCTCCTGCTCTTCTTTCGGCAGGTAGCTGATTAGTTTATTTTTAATTACCAAGCCTGCCCTTGACAAGAAGGCGTTACACACAATCCAGGAGGTAGTGTTCATATCTATTTTTTGTCCTGATCTCTTATAGAGGGTTCTTCAGGGCTCTGAGATTCAGGTTCAATTGGTATCGGGTGGAGTAGTTCTTTAATACCCCCTTTCCGTTTTAGTGTTGGGTAAAATTTCCAGATCATCCAGCCGGAAATTACCGCTAATAAAATAACTAAAAATGAAAGAAAGAAGAAGAGAAATCTAAATCGAGCCGCAGAGTTTTTACTCATTACAATCGACCAAATGCTAACATACTCCTTAGCTTTTGGGGTGATTTCTTCCATTACAGCATTTATCGTTATATCGGTAAATCGTGATCGATCTGATATTACGGTAACATCATTAACATCAAGTCCATTTACGCTTCCTGATACTAGACGTTTAATTTTTATAACTAGGTGGCTATTGGGGTCGTCAAGAACACCTTGGTGTTTAACATAAACAGCAGCTGTAATTTTTTGTTTTTCCTGTTGGATAGCAATAACACCGGTATTTTCGGGTGGAAAGGATAGCTGGACATCAGCATCGATTACTCCATCAATTTTTCGAATGGTATTAGCTATTTGTTCAGCCAGACCCGCTTGATACCTGATAGTTTCCTCTTTATCTGATGTCATCAGTCCTTGTTTAGCAAACAGATCTAGTAGGTTCGTCCCTTTAATTCTTGGCAGGCCATTTTGATTTAATATAGCCATAGCTTCGGTTGATTTAGCCTGTTCGACTGAAATGGAATATTTAAGACTGGCTCCCGTAGAGGCACCAGGTCCTGACAAGGCTACTGACGTTTTATAGGCGCTAATTCCTTTGCTGGCTAAAAAAACAATGATTTCATTGGCTTCTCTTTCTTCAATATCTGTAACAATAAGCATGTTGCTTTCGCATCCAGTTAAAAAAAACAGGCTGGCACAGAGGAATAAAAAACGGGCTATCATTTTAGATGACTGGGCAATAGGGTTTATATTGAAGAAGGAACAACGAAAGAAAGCTGGGCTGATCATAGGTACTTCGATGTTTGAAGGGTTTTTGTATCTCTTGGGGTACGGCTTACCAAGTATTTTTGATGAAGACATTCCACCTCAGCGACATTGTAATCACTGAACGCAAATTAGTCGAAAGTAATCTTTTTTTCAATTGCGCCGGGTCTTCTCAAATGGTTTTCACCCCTTTTTATTTTTATATCGTATGGAGAAATTTAGGGGTAATGTTTTGTTTGCCTTTCTTCTGACTACTTCGTCTTTTGATATTCGTCCTAAAGCAATTGTTGTTAGATTATCGGGCTCCTTAGATTGCATATGTTTTTCGAAAAGTTATTGGAATTACTCTTTTTAAATGAGAATTCTAAATTGAAAAATTAGAATGGTCTATTTAAACAACTTATTATTACCCCCCCCTAAGTGTGGAAAATTGGAGTGCGTGCGAGTTAGCTTAAGTACTCGAAGGAAAGACACCTCAAGAATGGTTTTATAGATTCAATTCGATAGATAAGGGCCTAAATCCTGTAATGGTTGGTGTGATAAAAAAATGAGGGAAAAGTGTATTGCAACTTTTTGCGAATTTGAAAAGGGAAGGGCTTATGAACAAGGCGCTAATTTGTGTAAATCTTGGACAATCCGGTAAATCAGATATTGTATAGGCAATCTCAATAGAAGCACAAATATGCTAATCTAGAAGCGAGCAATCCCCAATCCCTGCCTCACGGGATGATGTCTATTTGATCTGTTTATTGGCTTCTTCCTTTAATCGATTTTGTTCGGTAACCCAGCTAATGTAGCCGTCACCGAAGGTTGAGCTACCAGATAAATTTTGAGAGCAATTTCCGTCATAGTAAGATACGGGCTCTATCCAGATGCCTAGCTTATTGATGTGGTTTTTAAATGCACGATTCCGTCGATATCGATCATAGATTTGTGGCGCGCTTAGATTAGAAACCCCCATATAACTGCTCAGGGCGTCTGACCAAATACCTGGTCCGGTGGTAAAAATCACAAAGCGTTCACGATTCAGATCGATACCATGATTGAAGTAATAATTGATTACATATTCACAAACATACTGCATCGCAGGATGCTGCTTGGTTGAGGCAATAGTCCATTGACAGAAGCAACCCCACTTCTCCATTCCGAGGATTAAAACATCATTTGCATATTTTGGTACTTTGGTGGGCCAACTGGTGATTTGTCGGCAGCAAACTGAATCGATATCTGAATAGATGCCCCCTTCAGTTGTCACGATCAGATATCGCCATAGATCCGCTTTCATCGCCCCCACAGGAAGAGCTTTAAAAAATGTTAGGGTACGGTCATCCCATTGGTTTCTGATGTATTTTTCTATATCCTCATCATCAAAAAAAATATATTCATAATTCGGATTTTTTTTTAACCAAGTTGATTGGGCTTCTCTTGCTGGATATGGTAATTGTTTTGTTTTATAGGTTTGCCATATTTTTTTCGGAATTTTAGAGGTTGCCGGGACCCTTAGATGATCCGATCGAGCGCCGGCAAAAATTAGACTTGTTCCTAATGTCAATAGCAGAACGAGTAGTTTCATATAACGGTCTTTCCTTTTATTTAGCTCTAATGTTTTACATAAAAAATATATGTATACGAAAATAAGTGCAAAGAAAAATAACCAAACCTACACGTAACGTGGATTGTAAGGAAGCAATCTCAAAAAATGTTCAAGAGAGCCCTAATAAGCTTCAATTGATTTCTGATTCGACTTTTTAATATGTATGGTAAAATAAATCCCTTTGGTTTTCTGACTATTTTCTAGACAAAAGAAAGTGAACGCAAAAAAATCGAAACCAATCATCGACGTATCCAAACAAAGGGAAAAGCATTATGAGTGTAAAATCAATTGGGTAAATTTGTATATACACTTTCCGGATGTTCCCGATAGCTTGTAGTTGCCCTAAATCAATGGACATTTTGTGTATTTCAAGGTATCTTCATTTGCGCAATAGAATGCATGTTTGCCAGCTTTATGTGATTTCATTTAGCATCAGTATCTGTCACCTAAAATCTATAGGGGCAAAAGATGAAAAATAGCCGGCAAATTCTTATCGAACATATATTGGGGAGAGGTATGAAACGAAAACAACAAGTGTTTATTTCTGTCATTTTATCCGGAGCTGTATTTTCTCTCTTTTTTTTCTCCGAATTTTTTCGGTTAAAATGGATTCAACCTGATGTCAAAATTTGGGGGCCTGTACATATGGCCGACGGAATACCTCGTCAAACAGTCGAGCTTGCGCAAGCCCTGAAAGATAAATATACAGTTGAAATTAAAACCACATTTTTTGAAAAAACAGATGTGCCGCAATCCATTCTTCCCCTTCTAAATAAAAAATATCAGAAAAAGGCCCGCGTTGTCATTATAGAGGATATTATTTGGCATCCTGGATTGAAAATTGATCGGTTTTTTAAAACTACTGAGGGTAAGGATCAAATCAGAGTAGCCTATAGCATGTGGGAAGCGACTCAGATTATCCCTCAGTGGGTATTAATGATGAATTTGTACTTTGATGCTGTCATCGTTCCCGACCCATTTTTAGTCGATGTCTATAAAAATTCGGGAGTGACTCTTCCTGTTTTCTATATCCCACTCGGCCTTGACTTAAAGGAACTATTAAAGGCACCTTTAAAAGAAGAAAAAAAAGAGGGACCTTTTATTTTTGCAGCACTAAGCTCTGGATTAGAAAGAAAAAATCTCGTTACAACCATTAAGGCCTTCGCTAAAGCACTGGGTAATAATCCAGGGGCTCGGCTCTATATTAATTGTCGGTTTGCAGATCCTGACGTAAGAGAGGCGATTTTATCTGAGATTCAAAAACAGGGTTGTTCCAATATCTCCTATACTGAGTTTCAACTCAAGAAAGATGCATACGTAAAGTTTTTGAAATCGGTAGACTGTTTGTTAAGTCTTACTAAGGGGGAAGGGTTTTCTATCCAGCCTCGTGAAGCGATGGCCCTCGGTATTCCTGTGATTGTATCAGATAATACGGCGCAATCGACAATTTGTAAAACTGGGCTGGTTAAAGTGGTTCCTTCTGCAATCGCTGAGCCTGCTTATCCATTTCATGACCCGCATCCCTGCGGCCATCAATTTAATTGCGATGTAGATGAAGCTGCTTTGGCAATAGAAGATGTCTATAACAATTACCAGCAGTACTTAAGTAAAGGGCCTTTGATGCGAAAGTGGGCATCCGGCTATGATTATTCTGAGCTCACCCCTATATATGAATCGATTGTATCTCCTAAACAAGTTATTTTAGGTAAGACAAATGAATTTTTACCAGATGGGACTATGATTACAGATTCTGAGCAACTTTATAACAAGTATGTTAAAGTGATTAGGTTAGATCAGCCTTTTATTCGATCCGATAAGAAGAAAAAGGGGGCTTAATGAGAAGAGCTGCATTCAGTGATGTATGGGATAGATTTAATTTTAAGAAAAATAAACGCATATAATAACAGATTAAAAAATAGAACAGTTTGGTATGCAGGTAGATAAATGCAAAAAAAAAGTGTTTTGATCATCAGCTTGATGGTTCTAATAACGGCTGTAGGGTATATCTCTTTTAGAGAACCCCCTCGCACAACTAGGGCTGATGTAAGTATTATAGGACCAGTGCTATTAGCCGATGGCCTTGGTAGGCAGGCAGTTGAGCTCGCGCTAAACATACAAAATAATTTTAAAACAGAAATCATCAGCCGCCTGGTTTGTCCTGAAGACGTTCCTGAATCGGTCCTTTCGATTATTAAGTATCAGAAAAAAAAACAAACTCGATACGAAGACTGTGGTCCTCTTGGCAAGGTTGTTATTGTACAAGGACAGGTCTGGAAGCCTAGCTATAAAAATTTAAAGCTGTTTAAACAGATCAATCAAGAAGATCAGATCCGTATCGCTTACTCTATGCTTGAGTCAACAAAAATTCCAATTGAGTGGGTGGAGGTACTGAATACATATTACGATGCGGTTGTGGTTCCTGATCCATTTTTAGTGCAAGCCTATCAAGAATCTGGTGTGCGAATTCCCGTTTTTCAGATTCCTCTAGGTCTAGATTTGCAAAACTTTCTTAAGTCGCCTCTAAAAGTTAAAAGAAATAATCCTATGGTTTTTGCAAACCTTAGCGCTGCAGACTCCCGTAAAAATCATGTTCTATTGATTCGCGCCTTTGCTAAAGCTTTGGGGAATAACCCATCAGTCATCTTAAAAATTAACTGCCGTAGAGGAAGTAAAGAAACAATCGCCTCGATTCGAGAAGAACTTGTCAGACAAAACTGTAAGAATATTGAATTTACTTTGGAGTCGTTAAGTAAAGAGAGTTATTTGGAGGTTTTTAAAGGGGTCGATTGCTATGTCAGTTTATCCAAGGGTGAGGGGTTTTCGATCCAGCCCAGAGAAGCGATGGCTCTTGGTATTCCTGTCATTGCAACAGACAATACTGGGCAATCAACAATTTGCAAAAGTGGGTTAGTCAGGTCTGTGCTATCAACTTTAGAAGAGCCCGCTTTTTATTTTGGCAATCGGACACGTGGTGGTAATTTTTTAAATTGCAATATTGATGATGCAGCAGAAGCTATTTATGATGTCTATTTGCATTATGAAAAATACTTAGCTCATGCTTCAGATGCTCGCCAGTGGGCAGGGGCTTATGACTATTCGAATCCAACTGTTAATGCTTTATATAGACATTTGATTTGCCCTAAAAAAGTGGTTCTTGGCCATGAAAATAGTTTGACTCAAGAGGTGTTAGTAACTAATTCACAGCGGTTGTATCTTAAGTATCTTGCCTTAACTGAAAATGGGTCTTTTAAAGAATTTAACCCAAATTAAGCAGTTTATAAAAAGTATTTTTTTTTATTTATCGTATTCCTTCATTAATGTTTTGCAGAGGGTTAGCATGAGTATCGATACATAAGTAGACCGGTTGTATCATGTGGGTGTCATCGCAGGTGTGATCAAAGACTTAGGTCTGACAGAATTGATCGACTTTTAGATAGGATTGAGTTGCTGAAAACGGCGGTTAAAGAGAGTTTGCAGCTATTCATGTCTGGCTTACGGGACTCAGAAGGCGTATCTTGGGTTATTTTAGAATTTCTGTTAGACAAATCTATCCGTTAGATTTTCAAACTGCTCCAACAAGTTAAGATAGAGTCTAAAGGTGCAACCGCTCAATGTGGGATATGCAAGGTAATTAGAAAAGATAAAAAAGATGGAAAAAAAAGATTAAAGATATTAAAAAATATCTTATGAGTAACCCTCAAGAATGTTGATCGGAGTATCTGTCTGGACGGACTGAATACGGTTTGGGTAAGTGATATAAAAGAACAGAGGCTTACCGATTATTTCGATATATGGGCCCAATATAACCACCTATAACCTTTAAAAAATACAGTGCCCGATTCTATAAGAAAATACATACTTAACTATCTTGGCTATAAATTCATAAGGAATTTATAAAATGAAGAAAAAAATCATTTCTTTTTTGCTAGCTACCCCTGCTGCTTTATTAGCAGCTCCCCCATCCCTTCCACCTGGTGCTGGGGTAATTGAAAGAGAAATTGAGCAGGCATATGAAGGTAAGCCTCTTGAACTGCATAAGGATGCTCCATCTATTGAGATTGATATCCCTGAAGAAAGGCTTTCGTTGGATGAAAATGCTAAAGTATTCATTAAAACGATATCGCTCGAAGGTAATCGCGTTGTTCCCGATAAAGAAATTCAAAAGTGGATTGAGGGTTTTTTAGGTAAAGAGCTCACAATTGCTGATATTTATAAGATATGCCAAGTTATCGATCAACACTATGCAGAAAAGGGTTATTTTCTTACTAGAGCCTATCCCCCTCCCCAGGATATTCAGGACGGTCATCTTGTTTTGAAGATATTAGAGGGAAAAATTGGCGTTATCAAAATCGTGGGGAATAAATATTATTCAACAAAATTTATTCAGAGTTATTTTGAGCCCTTTTCTAAGGATTGCTTAAATTATAATCGATTTTTAAAAGCCCTTTTACTTTTAAATGAAAATACAGACCTGTCTGCAGGTGTTTTGTTTGAAAAGGGGGAAGAGCCCGGCACAGCAGATTTGATCGTCCAAGTATCTGATAAACGACCAATTCATCTGTCTTTTAATGAGAACAACTACGGACGGGACCTGACAACAAATTCTCAGCTAGGCGGCAAATTTGATTGGGGTAATTGTTTGTTTTATGGTGATACTTTATCTGTAGCACAGGTAGCTGGATTTCCGTTAAATGCTCTTTATTTTACCAATGCTAGTTATACAGTTCCTGTGAATACTAAAGGAACCTCAATTGATTTAGCTTATTTATTTTCGAAGTTTCATATTGAACAGCTAGGGGCTCTGCATCTTCGAGGTGAATCTCAAATCGCTACATTTAAAACAATCCAGGCCTTGACTCGGACGAAAACCTTGAGCGCGGATGTATTTGGATATTTTGATTACAAACAAATTCAAAACTTTGTTTTACAATACCGCAGCTCTTATGACCAATTACGAGTGGTTACATTAGGGGGGGTAATTGATCATTATAATACTTCTGCGGGTAGAGATTATCTTAATATGCGGTGTGCGTTTGGTATCCCTAATTTTTTAGGCGGTATGGGTGCAGTGAGCGATCAATCCTCCCGTATTGGGGGGGGGGGGCGATTTGTCCAGCTCAATCTCGATTATGATCGTATTCAACGTATTCGTAAAGAATGGATGTTCTCATTCCACACTTCTGGGCAATGGAGCCCAAGTAAGTTAACCTTGCCTCAGCAGATTTATGTTGGTGGTGCCAGTTCTGTTCGAGGGTATCCATTATCAGTTATTTTAGGTGATAGTGGCTACTATGCCAATGTTGAAACAAGATTCCCTCTACCTTTTTTACAGGAACATCGGTTTTTATGGACGAAAAAAAAATGGAAGGATGCTTTTCAATTGGTGGGTTTCTTTGATACCGGTGGCACCTTTTTTAATGCCGGCAATTCTACGTTTATTCATGGAACTGGGTTCGGACTTAGGATCTTGGGTCCATATACACTGTCATTGAGTTTTGATTTAGGATTTCCACTAAATCATCCTGATTTATCAGAAGGGGCGTTTGGTTATCTCAAAGTGACTGCCCAAGCTTTTTAGATTGCCTTAGGTAATTGCAGTGCTTTATCCTGTTCAAGCTTCGAAAGGGCAGAGATTCATGCTAGGATACGAGCACTGCGATATAAAAGGAGTGTAACGAAGATACTAGGCGCAAGATGATAGTGTCTTTTTAGCGACGGATCTGAGTATCTATTGAAGTGTCTGTGTATGACATTAAGCTCAGACTTTTTTTAACTTATTCTGCATTTATCTGCTCAGTCTGCTATACCACCTTTCTTTGGCATGTGTTTAAAATTTTTTGTTAGAAACACCTTAAATTGCTCTATCTGATCTGGTCTACTATGGTTACCTTCCTGTTTTAAAAAACGTACAGATAGGCGCTTTGAGGATGTAAATTGGTTTATGAAGTTCTCAAAAAATATGTCCTAGATAGCACTTGATCTGACAACGGTTAGTTATGTAACATTATTAGGGAACGTCAAATTGGTCTTAGCTAGCATCTTTTCATGAGCTATGTGCTTTGATTCAAGAAACGTGTGCATGGGCGTTTTCCCTGGAGCATATTTCCCTGTATGAGTTCTCTCTTGATTGTACTCGATAAGGCATTTTCCTACATTTTCTTGCAACTATTCCAATGAGGTATATACTTTCTTTCGAAATACCGTAGCATAGAACTCATTTTGTATTGTCTGATGGAACCTTTCATAAATTTGACAAGACATCGGTAGCAGCAAGCGCATTTTTTCTATTATCAAGCTTTGGTAATGGAGGTCTTTGAATAGGTGTCGATTACCGTCTGCGGATAGATTCTGCCTACCCCTTTTATTGCTGCCAAGTAAATTGAAGAGGAGAGAGGTCTTACAACCTCCTTCTACTCAATTTCGTGTTTTTCATATTGTATTTATCAAAATTGTTAAATTAAGTCTTGTCTATTGCATTTTAAGAAAACACTCGCGTCAAGGGCTCTGAGTCTGCTATAGCAGCGCTCTCGGTCTGGATTTTACTCTTCCCATAACTATTTTTCGATTAGATCCGATGCAACATCTTGTGCCCAAGTATAGAGCTTCTTGATTTAGACATGCATGTGGAAATCTCGATGAATTCGTAACCTTTTCGATGGGTAAAATTTTTTTTATTTATTTAAAATGTCATATTTTTTAAAAAAAAGGTAGCCATTATGAAATTGTGCCTCTTGCATATTGTAATTTTATAAAATAAAGAGGTCTATATGAGTGCAGGTAAGAATTGTGCTTGTCAATTTCTAGAGTTACTCAAAGTTGTTTAGGATAAATAGAATTGCTTAATCAACTGATTATTCTGCAGAACTAGTCTTAGAAAATGTTCGAAAGACGGGGACAAGTTGTTAATAGAGCTCTCTGTCAAAAAAAAAGGTGCGTTGCCAGCACAAGAAATGATAGAAGGAAAAGGAGGTGGCATGCAGAACAAAAGATCGAATAGCTTGCAAATTGAGGACTACCCAATATTTGGCAGGCATGCCTTTTCAAGGCAGAAAAGGTCGTATAACATCATTTTTGTACATGCAGACAAATGCTTACAAAGAGATATGGAAAGAAAGTGCAAGAGTTCAAATGGGGTAAAAAATGCCATGCATGATCTTCACAACTCATCGGTAAAAAGAAGGGGTCGATGGTGTCTAAACTAGAGATTATGGTTGTGGGATCATCGGAAAAGAAGGGCTGCTCTGGCAAGAGCAACAGAAAGTCGTGGTAATACATTAGCTTTATATGGATGGCTGCGGTTCTGTAGCTGCTATAAGAAGCAGGGAGATATGGGTACTAGAGCAAATAGAGCGGCTATTTGGATGTTAAATTAAGTGTAATATTAATTTTTTATATATGTAATTACTTTTCTTTATCTTTGGATATTTTTGGAAAATAAAATAAAATAAATTAAACAAAAAATAAAAAATATGTTTTAAAAAAGCCGAATAAAAACAGGTGTAGAAGGGCTCAAAAACTATCAAGCGCAGTGCCCTCATCAGAGGAAATAGATAGATTGTATGCAATATGTAGAGGAACAGGAATCCCAGTTTGGGTGGAATGAAGCTATATCCAAAGAGTTACCTATGGGATCTAAGAGAATAAAAAGTACCCATAGAGTTAGCAGAAGGAAACAAATGGGGCTGCTAAGGATGACACAGTTTTGAGTTAGAACAGGGTTATGTGTATAGCTTAGGGGAAAAATAGGGGATTATAAGGCGTTTAATTCAAATTGAATTGATTTTTTTTTTATTCATTGGATTGAGCATTTAAGGAGTAAAAGTAAGGGTTGGAAAAATCGAATAAGATTTTAGCCATTTCTTCCCTTCTTAATAAAATGAACCTGAATAAAGGTGTTGTAACGATCGGTCTAGTTACAGCAATTGTTTATTAGATAGGTCCGAGGGGTTGGGGTAAATGGAACAAAAAATGCTAAGAGAAGTACTTCAATTTGGATATGGCAGGGTAAAACGAGTCCAGATTCAATGTTACCTATCAAGTATTGCAATCGATTTATACAGATAGGGCGCTTGGTGAAAAGCAGTTGGAATATGCAGACGTGATTGCATATGGATGTGGATATTAGGAATCGAATGGAAGCTGGGTAGGGCAGAGGGTAATTTGCTGAGAATCGTTCTTTGGCAGGTTGCATTACTGTCTATGATATGTACCAGGGTTGTGTGTAGGGTGAGTGTATTAGAAAATCGGTGGATTTGGGTGATTTTTAGAAGAAATAATCCACTCTAAAAGGGGATAGATGTGGCACTCTTAAGACTTGTAATATTGTTATGTTTATCTGGTCGTTTATTTGCAAACCCCACGGGAGCAGAGGTTGTAGCCGGAGATGCTGTGTTTACCTCTGATTCTCAGAGTCTGTCTATTTCTACATCTGATAAAGCGATCATTAATTATAAAGAGTTTAATATAGATAAAGGAGAGAAGGTGCAGTTTATTCAGCCTTCTTCCCGCTCTTGTGTATTAAACCGTGTCACTGGTGGCAAAGAAAGTAAGATCTTAGGCCGGCTTGAAGGTAATGGACAGATTTTTTTAGTAAACCCTCACGGGATTTATTTTGGGCCTGATTCTGTTGTGAATGCAGGGTCTTTTTTAGCCACCTCATTATCGATTAAAGATGAAGATTTTTTAAGCGATTCTTATCAATTCTGTCTTGAAGAGGGAGCTACAGGCTCTATTATTAATGAAGGGACAATTCTCACAGAGGGCTTTGCCGCCTTATTTGCTCCAAGTGTAAAGAACTTAGGCAATGTATACGCACGTGTGGGTAAGGTGTTTGTTGGGTCAGCAGAAAAAGTAGCCCTTGATATATCCGGTGATGGGTTGATTCAATTTCGTGTCGATGGAGATCTGGAAAAAGCGTTAATTGAAAATTACGGTAAGATTGAAGCTGCTTATGGAGAGGTGCAAATCTCGGCTCAATCAGCTCGCCGTGCTATTCAAAAGGTTCTTAATACAGATGGTTTGGAGGTGGCAGCTGCCATAGAAGAGTATAATGGTTGTATCCGTCTGTTATCATCTAGTGAGGTGATTGCTAAAAAAATACATGTTGAAGCTGATGAGGTGATTGCATCAGGTCGTGTGGATGTGTCTAATAATCAGCTAGATATGATGGGTGGAGTCGTTGAGATTTTAGGGGATAAACTAGAGCTTCGGGGTGTGTCAATAGACGCCTCTGCAGACCGTGGATCTGGCACAGTAATCGTGGGAGGGGAATATCAAGGTAGCGGTGAGCAGCGCAACGCGAAATTTACCCTATTAGACGAGTTTTCTGAAATTAAAGCGGATGCTTATACCTCAGGAGATGGGGGTCGCGTCATCATATGGTCCGATGATACGACCATTTTTAACGCTCAGGTCTATGCCCGTGGGGGAAAAGAAGGGGGTAACGGGGGGTTTGTTGAAACATCTGGTAAACAAAATCTAGGGATCGATGTTGGCCATGTGGATACATCCGCACCATTAGGCAATGTGGGTGAGTGGTTGCTAGATCCTACATCAATTGCTGTTGTTGCTTCAGGTGGTAGCGGTACTCTTACTGATGCTGCAAATTGTGCAACAAGTAGTGCCTTAACTATTGATGCCTCAGTTATTAACAATGCTAGTAGTAATGTTACGTTATGCGCGCAGAATTCTACAGGAAGCTTTATTACGATAAATAGTCCGATTGCGATGGCAAATGCTGGGGTCGGATTAACATTGAATGCAGGAAGTGGGTCAACCGGTACTATTACGCTAGCTAGTGATATTAGTACGAGGGGAGGTCCTATTGCCTTTAATGGATTGGTGGGATTAACCGGATCATCAATTACCTGTAGCACAGTAGGGGGAAGTTCTACAGGAGCTTCTATAACCTTTAGTACAGCAATTAATGGGACCTCAGCAAATGGACAATCCTTGACTCTTAACGGAGGAACAACAGGAAATGTTATATTCAATGGTCTCGTCGGAAATACTCAACCTTTAGCTTCTTTGGATGTGACTGGATCAAATATTACAACACCTCAAGGGAGTAGCACCACTGGAATAAAAACAGTAGGAGCTATTACTCTTACCGGAATCTCGGGTATTTCCTGTCAATCAGGTACACTCATTACTAATGGCGCGCTCATTTCCTTCAGTGGGCCCGCTATTTTGTCTGGTTGGATTGGCTCGATCTCTTTGGCGGATACAACCAATAATGGAGCATTTCCTTTAGGTGGTAATATAACCTTTAGCAGTACATTAAAGGGTAGTTTGGCAAATCAGTTTATCAATGAGATGAAGGCGGGCTCTGCCGGGGTTATTACTTTTAATGGCGCTATCGGTGGAGCAACACCTACCACAGCACTTTCTGGCTTATTGATTACATCGGCAGGATCGATTGTGCAAAGGTCTACTCTACAGACTACAGGAACTGTTAATTACGGATCTTCTAATATGACCCCTAACAACCCCTCTGTTACAATTGGAGGAAACATAATAACAAGTGGTAACAGTGTTACTGTATATGGTCCATGTACTTTGAGCGCAGCGAACGTCATTATCGATACTACCAATGATGGTATTGTGGCAGGTGGGGCTATTGCCTTTAATAGCACAATCAATGGGATCTCATCCGGAAGCCAATCCCTCACCATCAATGGAGGAACAACAGGAGCTGTTACGTTCACTGGTCTCGTTGGAAATACTCAACCTTTAGCTTTTTTGAATGTGACTGGATCAACTATTACAACACCTACAGGGAGTAACAGCACTGGAATAAAAACAGTAGGAGCTATTACTCTTACCGGAACCTCCCGTATTTCCTGTCAATCAGGTGCACTCATTACTAATGCTGCACCCATTTTCTTCAACGGTCCCGCTATTTTGTCTGGTTGGATTGGCTCGATCGCTTTGGCAGATACCACCAATAACGGTGCATTTCCTTTAGGTGCTAATATAACCTTTAGCAGTACATTAAAGGGTAGTTCGGGAAATCAGTCTATCAATGGGATGAAGGCGGGCTCTGCCGGGGTTATTACTTTTAATGGCGCTATCGGTGGAGCAACACCTACCACAGCACTTTCTGGCTTCTCGATTACATCGGCAGGATCGATTGTGCAAAGGTCTACTCTACAGACTACAGGAACTGTTAATTACGGATCTTCTAATATAACCCCTAACAACCCCTCTGTTACAATTGAAGGAAACATAACCACAAGTGGTAACAGTGTTAATCTATTTGGTCCATGTACTTTGAGCGTAGCGAACGTCAGTATCGATACCACCAGTAGTAGTGTGGCAGGTGGGGCTATTGCCTTTAATAGCACAATTAATGGGACCTCAGCAAACGGACAATCCCTCACCCTTAATGCAGGAACATCAGGAGCCATTAGCTTACTGGGGAATGTCGGTTCTACTCAGCCTCTTGGAGCGCTCACGGTCTCTTCAGCCTCAGGTACAACAAATACCGTAACTCTTGGATCCAGCTCTATCGGTGCCACAGCTATTAATGCTACTTCCTTTAGTGTTACGAACGCTGTGCCAGTAAGAATAGGTGGTATTAATACTCAGATCAATACCACAGGAACTGCTGGGATTGCGTTTGGAGGCACATTGAACGCAACCACAGCATATGCACAATCTCTGACTCTTAATACAGGAACCCCCGCACCTGTAACTTTTAGTGGTATCATCGGAGGTAGCGCGGCTATTGGAGCATTGAACATCTCTGCAGCATCGCAGGTTACTTTTACACCTTTAGCGACATCTATCGCTGCTGCTTCATTGAACGTAAGCAATTCTGTACCAACTACCATCTCTGCCAATACTACAATCACTACCCGAGGAACTATTGCAGGCCTTTCT
The DNA here is from genome assembly GCA_945875745.1 of Chlamydia trachomatis. Classification (GTDB taxonomy): domain Bacteria; phylum Chlamydiota; class Chlamydiia; order Chlamydiales; family Rhabdochlamydiaceae; genus VGMB01. The sequence goes on along the minus strand of CAMCLJ010000001.1, from coordinate 269 downwards.
GATCCGACAGGTATATATTTTGGTGGTACGGTCGATGGGATCTCAACAAATGGACAATCCCTTACCCTTGATGCAGGAGTGGTAGGAGGTATTAATTTCAGAGGCGCCCTCGGTAGCACTGTGCCTCTTGGAGCGGTGACTGTGTCTTCAGCTGCAGGTACAACAAATACGGTAACTCTTGGGTCCTCTGCTATTAATGCGGCTTTATTCACAGTCACTAATGCTGTGCCAACGGTCCTATCTGGCGATACTACGATTAATACCACAGG